>JBJTMN010000492.1:0-3470 GCA_046070545.1 Ferruginibacter sp. | reverse complement strand
GGTGAAGAAGATGCCATCATCACCGATACAAAGAAAGTAGTACATACATTGAATGCACTTTGTATTGAAATGGATAACCGCTACGATCTGCTGAAAGAAGCCGGTTGCCGCAACATAAAGGAATACAACGAAAAATTTGTTTCCCGTAAACTGAACCCCGAAAAAGGACACCAGTTCCTGCCGTTCATTGTGCTGGTGGTAGATGAATTTGCTGATCTGATCATGACAGCAGGCAAAGAAGTGGAAATGCCGATAGCCAGGCTGGCACAGCTTGCCAGGGCCGTGGGTATTCACCTCATCATTGCCACACAAAGGCCATCCGTGAATATTATTACCGGTACTATCAAGGCAAACTTTCCGGCACGTATTGCCTTTAAAGTGAGCAGTAAAATTGATAGTCGCACCATTTTAGATGCCGGTGGTGCCGAACAGTTAATTGGTAAGGGCGATATGCTCATCAGCTACAATGGTGATATTGTACGACTGCAATGCGCTTTTGTGGATACACCGGAGGTTGATAAGATCGTCGACTTTATTGGCCAGCAACGTGGTTATCCGCAGGCATTTTTATTACCGGAATACATCGATGAAAAAGAAATGGAAGGAAAGGATTTTGACCTGGGTGATAAGGATGCTTTGTTTGAAGACGCAGCACGCCTGATCGTTGCCAGCCAGGTAGGCAGTACCTCTTTATTACAACGCAGGATGAAACTGGGTTACAACCGTGCAGGCCGGCTGATGGATCAGCTGGAAGCTGCAGGCATTGTAGGCGGTAACCAGGGCAGCAAGGCCAGGGATGTATTGGTAAAAACAGAAGCAGAACTGCAACAAATGCTGGATTCACACTCGTGAGTCGTGGGTCAGTACATCCGGCTTTACCGACTCCCGGCTCTTAACTCTATTTACACATGTCTAAATTTCTTTTTGTTGGCCTGGGAAATATCGGTGCTGAGTATGCAAATACCCGCCACAATATTGGCTTTGATATCCTGAATGCCTTTGTATTAAAACATGGTGGCAGTTTCCAGGTAGACAGGCTGGCTTATGTAGCCGAAGTAAAATTCAAAGGAAGGCAGATCGTTTGTATTTGTCCTACCACTTTTATGAACCTGAGCGGCCGTGCCTTTAAATACTGGCTCGATAAAACAAAGGTGCCGCTCGAAAACACGCTTACCATTCTGGATGATCTTTCGCTGCCACTCGAAAAGATCAGGCTGCGGCCCGGAGGCTCGGCAGGGGGGCACAATGGATTAAAGAGCATCCAGGAAACAATTGGTACCGACCAGTACCCCAAACTACGGTTCGGTATCGGCAATAATTACCCCAAAGGCATGCAGGCCGATTTTGTATTGGGCAAATGGATGAAATCTGAGGAAACACAGGTACTGTTTAAGATCCAGAAATGCGTTGACCTGATGGAAAGCTTTGTAGTAGCGGGTATTGAGCAAACCATGACGGCATTTAATAACATTTCCGTAAAGCCGTAAAAGGGCAGTTTTGTTTAATGTTGGAACATATAATTGGTTTTTTTTAGTCATTTAACTATATTCGTGTCGTAACTGCAATACCTAAAAAAACGTTTAATGAAGATTATTTGTGTAGGACGTAATTATGCGGACCATGCTAAAGAGTTGGGAAACAGTATCCCGGATGAACCGGTGATCTTTATGAAACCCAAGAGTGCTTTATTACAGGCACATACCCCGTTCTATTATCCCGAATTCACCAACGAACTGCATTATGAATGCGAGATCGTGCTGCGTGTAAGTAAGAATGGTAAATACATACTGGAAAAGCATGCTGGCAATTATTACGACGCAGTTACGGTTGGTATTGATTTTACAGCCCGTGACCTGCAGGATGAACTGAAGAAAAAAGGGCTTCCCTGGGAAAAAGCAAAAGCTTTTGATAACTCTGCCGTGGTGGGTAAATTCATTCCGGTAACTGCAGATTTTAACCGCAACAGCATTAATTTTTCGTTATTAAAAAATGGCGAAAAAGTACAGGAAGCAAATTCCTCCCAGATGATCTTCAGCATTAATAAGATCATCGAAAATATCTCCAATTATTTCTCGCTCAATATCGGCGACCTGATTTTTACGGGAACACCTGCAGGCGTAGGCGAATGCGTAACCGGCGATGTGCTGGAAGGCTTTATTGATAAGCAAAGCCTGTTCAGTGTTGAAATAAGATAACTACTGAACCATTTATGATCTCTCAATTTTCTGCGTAGCAGAAAAAATCTGTGTTTATCTGTTAAATCCGCGTCATCTGTGTTCCAGTCTATCATATCGAAGATGTGATCACATCATCACATTCATTAATTGAATCAGCAGTTTTTCTTTATACCTTTACACTCATTTTTCATATACTTCTTTGCTATATAAATGATCGATACAGATATCTTACTCAGGGCCTATAAATTAATGTGTACTGCCAAAGCTATGGCTGCAACGTACGAAGACAACAGGGCCATCTGCAAATACGTACACTCAACCAGTCGCGGACACGAAGCCATCCAGCTGGCAACGGCTTTCCAGTTATTGCCCTGCGATTATGTGAGTCCGTATTACAGGGATGAAAGTTTGTTACTGGGATTGGGCTTTTCTCCTTACGAATTAATGCTGCAGTTACTTGCCAAAGGCAACGATATTTTCACCGGCGGCCGGGAATATTATTCGCACCCCAATTATAAGGGCGATGATAAACCCAATATCATTCATCAGAGCAGCGCCACCGGCATGCAGGCCATACCCACCACCGGCATTGCGCAGGGAATCAAATTCCTGGAGCAGCTTGCGGCTAACGGACAACGGCCAACGGCGAATGAACAACCAGTCGTCATCTGCTCTTTTGGCGACGCTTCCGTAACCGAAGGCGAAGTAAGCGAAGCATTCCAGTTTGCAGCATTGCACCAGCTGCCCATCATTTATTTAGTGCAGGATAATGGCTGGGGCATCAGTGTAACTTCTGATGAAGCCCGCACCACCAATGCCAATGAAATGGTAAAAGGGTTCAAAGGCATCAAACGCATCAGTATTGATGGCAGCGATTTTTTACAGAGCTACGATGTGATGAAGAATGTGGTGGATGAAGTGCGCAGGGAAAGGCATCCTTTTTTAGTACATGCAAAAGTGCCCCTGCTTGGACATCACACCAGCGGTGTGCGCAAAGAATTTTACAGAACAGAAGAAGACCTGGATAAACATGCCATAGATGATCCCGGTCCTAAGCTTAGAAATAAATTACTGGAGATCGGTATCGCAGAAGAAACACTGCAACAAATGGAAAGCGATGCAGCAGCAGATGTGGCGCATCATTTCCAGGGGGCAGTAGCTGCACCGGAGCCTGATGCAGCAACTGTAAGCGATCATGTATTTGCACCAACACCGGTAACAAAAGAAACTGGAGAAAGGGCTCCTGCCAATAAGGAAAAAGTGCTGATGGCAAACAAGGCAGCATCTACCATC
>JBJTMN010000491.1:0-2726 GCA_046070545.1 Ferruginibacter sp. | reverse complement strand
CTTCTTCATTTTCATTGATGGCAAGATTACCCTGATAGAGGCAATAACAACCTTTTCCCTCTATGCCAAGCGCAGATTTGTACGGTAAAAAAACCGGCAGGTAATGAATATTGTTAGCATGAAATGCCTGCTGGTACATATCAACATCCTGTTTGCTTACAGCAAAAAAAGCTGCCTTATTTGCAACAGATCTTTCGTATTTTTTTAAAAGCCTGCTTTCATACAGGTAGTATAGTTTTTTAAACCAATTTGTTTCATGCCTGGCCAGTTGCCTGTAATAGGCAAATTCGGCGTTGTGCAGGCGAACAATAACTTTTCTGTTTGCCAGCTGGCCGGTTTGCAGATAGTATGTGCAATGAATGCCCTCCAGCAAAACCGGGTAATCATCTTTAAGCAGGTTGTTTATCAGTGCTTCATTGATCCTGCTTTTTACAATGAGTGGCAGGCGGAATGAAAAGCTGCTGCTGTTTTTTTTGCGCTGGTAATACTGTACAGTCTCACAATATTTATTCAGTTCATCCTGTGGGGTACGATCCTTTGTAAAACAGTGCAGGTGAATTTTTATACCGGCCTGGTGCAGGCTTTTTATTTTGTAAAACAGGTCAACCACGCCGCCATAATCGGCGGGGTATGGTATGTCCAGGCAAACGATATGTACATGCTTATCCAAGTAAATTCTTATAGAACTGAATTAATTTTTTTTCTTCCTCCTGCCAGTTCAGCGTTTGTCTTACAACCAGGCAGTTTTGCTGTAATTCTTTGTACAAAACCTCATTTTCAAGCAAATTGTTCAGTTGAACCGCCAGGTTTTTTGAACTGATATCATCAACCAGCAACGCAACGGGTAATTTACTGTTGATCTCGGCATATACCGGGTAATTCACACACAATTGCGGAATGCCCGCATGCAGGTAATCAAAAAAGCGGTTGGCAAGAGAATAGTAGTTGCTCAGGCCCCTGTCGTCAAACAAGGTAATACCAATATAGGCTTGCTGGGTAATCCTGGTCAGTTCATCCGGCTTTATTTTTCCTTTGAAGATCACTTTACCCTGCAAACCGTTATCCGAAACCAATTGCCTGGCCTGCTCCATAAAATTTCCATCACCGCAGATAATTAATTTACAACCGATCTCTTTAAAAGCCGGTATCAGCGTTTCAAAACTGCGGCCTTCATTAACTGCACCCTGGTATAAAATAAATCTCTCTTTCTTTTCTGCAGCAACTATCTCTTTCAGCAAAGCAATGTTCCTGATCACTTCGTAATGCACCCCGTACATTTTTTCAAATTCATCGGCTATTGGCTGGTTAACTGTATAACCTTGCTGGAACCTGGGAACTGTATAGCGCTCAATTCTTTTCCAGAGTTTATAGATGGATGGCCTGGTAACAATTTCCTTCATTTCGCAAAACAGTTCATGAGCATCGTAAACCCTTTTTGTTCTTTTTATCCTGGAGATGAAGTAGCAGGGGAGGATCGTATCCAGGTCGATAGCACCCATACAATCCATTTTTTTAAACAGCAGATAAAAGAAGAGGCGGATATTATATTCTGCATAGAATAGTTTACCTTTTTCAAACAGGCAATTGATCCGTTTTTGTTTGAATGGCATTATTGTTAATGGAATGGAAGATCTTATTTTCCGGCCAATCAGCATTACATCATAACCTGCCTGAGAAAGGGATGTGCAGATCCTTATCATTCGTTGATCATAGGAAAGATCTGTTGTTACCGTGAATATGATGGTTGTAATCAAAGGTTGTTGTAAATTTTTTGAATGATCTCAACAGTTTTCAGCCCATCTTCAGCACCGGCAAATTCGTGGTCATTATCACGCAAAGCTATGGCCAGGTTATCATATATTTTATCATGATTGCTCATGCTGCCACTGTAAAACCCATAACCGTTTGCAGGATTGCCGGCCGGCAGTTCCGGTTTGTCAATTCCGGCCACATGGCAATACTCCAGTTCGTTCAGGTATTGACCACCGATCTTGACCGTGCCATTTTCAGCAAAAACCGTAAAAGAACCCTCCATATTCTTTTCAAAACTATTCACCGTGTAATTGAGCGAGCCGATGGCACCGCTTTGCATTTCGAAAGCCACAATACCAGTATCCTCAAATTCAATTTCCGGGTGAGCAAAGTTCTTCCTGATCGTTTTTACTGAAGCTACATCACCTAAAAGCCAGTAAAGCAGGTCGATAAAATGACTGAACTGGGTAAAAAGGGTGCCACCATCCAGGGCTTTACTGCCTTTCCAGTCCCTGTAATAGCTTGCAGGCCGGTTCCAGAAACAGTTTACCTGGAAACTGTAGATCGTACCCAGTTTTCCCTTTTTAAGCAGATCCTTTAAAAATGCAACCGGAGGATTATATCGGTTTTGCTTAACCACAAATAGTTTTTTTCCGGCTTTTTCAGCCGCAGCAATCATCAGTTTCCCGTCTTTCACATCAATACAAAGTGGTTTTTCACATAAAACATGGTTTCCGGCTTCCAAAGCTTTGATGGAATGTACAGCATGGTAGCCGTTAGGCGTGCAAATGGCTACCAGGTCTAAACCGGTCTCTGCCTGCAACAGTGTTTCTATTGAATAATAAGGTCTTGCATTATGTAAGGAAGACAGGGCATCGGCTTTACCAGGAACGATATCACATACCGCCAGCAGCTTTCCATGCTTCTGCATCTGTACGGCATGGCGGCCGGCGATCCTTCCGCATCCAATTATG
>JBJTMN010000490.1:0-5604 GCA_046070545.1 Ferruginibacter sp. | reverse complement strand
GATCCAGCGCATCGGTTGCAGGTGTACGATCCTTCCATAAGCGCCCTTGTCCTGGAAATGCAGGAACCAATCCTCACCCATACCTGTGTTGACCCACGCACCCTGGTGCGGGCCATTCACGGGCGATGCGCCCTGGTCCATCACCACTTTTCTTTCATAAGGGCCGTAAATATTTTTTGAACGCAACACTGTTTGCCAACCGGCGCTTACACCACCTGCCGGAGCAAAAATATAATAGTAGCCATTGCGCTTATAAAACTTAGGGCCTTCTATCGTTGGGTCTTTTTCATGGCCATCATACACCAGTACACCGGCATCCATTGTTTTTGTTCCTTCGGCATTCATTTGTTTTACAATGATGATACTTTTGATACCGGCACGACTTCCGGCAAATGCATGAACAAGATATACTTTGCCCCGCCCACCTCCGGCATTCGGGCTGGCATCATCATCCCAAAGGGGGCACGGATCTATCAACCCTTTTCCTGCTTCTACCAACACGGGATCAGACCAGGGGCCCAGGATATTTTTTGCTTTGGTCAGATAAATGCCAAAGTCAGGATCGGGATAATAGATATAGAATTCATTGTTGTGATAGCGGATAGATGGAGCCCAGACACCGCCGCCATGCTGCACTTTGCTGAAATGATCAAAAGGAGGTTGTTTCAGTAATGCATGGCCGATCAGTTCCCAGTTTACCAGGTCTTTTGAATGCAATATGGGCAGACCCGGCACATGATTAAAACTGGAAGCGATCATGTAAAAATCGTTACCGACCCTTATAGCATCAGGGTCGCTGTAATCTGCATGAATAACAGGGTTTTTATAAGTTCCATCGCCATTATCAGCAACCCATACTTTTGATGGCTGTGCATGCAAACAATTTGACAGCAACAATAAAGCAAACACCATATTTTTCCCGGTCTTCTTCACTGATGATTATAGCTGAATGATTCTTTTTTCTTTTACACTTTGAAAGGCCAATTCAATGATACGGATCACCTGCATTCCTTGTGTTGCAGTAACCGGTAATTCCTTACCATTACGTATTGCTTCAAAAATACCGTTGTAGTAATCCATATAATTACCTTTTTCAGAAGGAATAAATTCCCTGATGACCTTTCCATCTATTTCAGTGTGCAATAAGCCTTTTCCGGTTTCCGCTTCAGTTCCCCAATCCGCATCTGTAAGGTTTTTATATTGCTGCAGATCTCTTTCCTGCACATCGGCCCTGGGTTTTAAAAAACTTCCCTTGGTGCCATGGAATATATAGGCGGGCAATAATTCTCTTACCAGGTAACCGGCCTTTAATCTAACCCGCAAATTTTTATAGAATAAAATGATTTCGATATAGTCCTCCACTTTTGAAACAGGTCTCAGGTTTGTTGCATCTGCAAAAACAGCATCGGGCATCCCGAATAATTGCAGGGCCTGGTCTATCAGATGTGGACCAAGGTCTGGTACAATACCTGCGCCGGGGCCGGGCGTTTCTTTATGCAGTTTGGGACTCAGGTTCAGGTTATATCTATCAAAATGGATTTCAGCTTCTACCACATCTCCCAATAGTTTTTGCTGAAGTACTTTTTGCACTGTTTTGAAATCACTGTCCCAGCGCCGGTTTTGATAAACCGATATTTTTTTATTTTGCTTGGCAGCCAATGCGATCAGTTCTTCTGCTTCGGCTACAGTATTGGTAAAGGCTTTTTCTACAACTACGTGCTTACCTGCAAGCAAGGCCTGTTTTGCATATTCGTAGTGTGTATAATTGGGCGTGTTTACGATCACCAGTTCAATTTCATCATCGGCCAGCATTGCCTCCAGCGAACGAAATGTTATAATGCCAGGATATTTTTCCTGAGCCAGATTTTTTGTACGCTCAAATACTGCATACAATTCAAATCCATCATGCAAGTGAATGAAAGGCGCATGAAATACCCACCCACTCATTCCAAAAGAACACAAAGCTGTTTTAATTTTTTGCATAACCTTTTTATTTTTCATCAATATTCCATTCACCCAAAATATTTTTAAGGCTGAATTTCTTCAGGTCGTCTTCTGTTAGTTGCCTGCTCCATGATACCCGTGATGCCGGGTTGGCGCCGGGGCCCATACTGTTATATTCCGCATACCTGGCCGTTGCTTCATTGGCCGGGTTCTTCCAGTTGTTCCAGCCTTCGGCAATAATATGGCTGCCCAGCCAGCAGTTGATATATGTTACACTAGCAGCAGGGCTCCATGGCCTGCCCAGCGAAACCTTGTTTACGGTGCTATCAGCGGTTAATCGGCAATTAAAAAATACAAAACCAAAGGGAATGATGCTGTTGGTAGAAGCTGCTGTAACATGCGAATTCTTTTTGCTGTGAATATGGCAATTCTTAAAAACAGCCGTGGCAGCACCAAAAATAAAATCGGTGGTACCTTCTATATAACAATTGTCAAAAAAATGTTTTACACCCGAGCCACTTAAAAACAGAACATCCTGGAAACCTTCGATATTACAATTTTTGAAAGAAGCACGGTTACCTTCTACTCTTAATGCAACGGCCTGCCCTGCTGTAAATCCTGCCTTGTTTTCAAATGTTATGTTTTCGGCATGAAAGTCATTTCCATACACAAAAAAAGAAGCGCAGGTCCAGGTATTTAAAGTATCCCCATCAGACAGCCTGGTACCCGCATGATTATCAAAACTTAAAATTGTTTTTTCTTTATCTTCTCCAACCAGGGTCACAAAATTTTTCCGGGCATCTACTATCACTACTTCACGGTATCTCCCTTTTTTAATGAAGATTGAAACGGGCTTTTCATTTCCGGCCGGCACAGCATCCAATGCAGCCTGCACGGTTTTATAATCGCCGCTGCCATCCTGTGCAACGGTAATTTTTTGTGCCGAAGCTATGATACTGGTTAAAAGAATAGCCCATAAAAGGATCCCCTGCTTCATCATACAATTTACGTTTAATACTGATTAAAAAAGGCTGCTGCAATTTGCAACAGCCTTCGAAAACTAACGCTATGAGAAAAAATTAATAATTAGGGTTTTGTGCCAGGTTAAAATTAGCATCCCTGGCCGGTTGTGGCAAAGGAAGCAGTTCAGACTTGCCGGTTACAAACCCGGTTGCAAACCTGCCCAACGGTGATGTGGTACCTGCAGCAGTTATTGCATTGGTTAACCAGGCAACTTTAGTTGTACCTGCCGGTGTTGTGGTTGGTGCTGTTTTGTACAACGAGTTTTTCCAAAGCCCGTTGATATTGTTATCATCTGAAAGGGTGTTGGTAATATAATACATAGCAATGGGCAATGTAAGCGTTTTACAGTAAGAAGGATATCCGGCCATATAGGTTGGATCAACCAAAGCCGTAACAGTTGGGGTAGCCATTCTGTTTAAATTGGCCTTTGTTTCATTAAGTGCTGCTGCCAGTAAGTTCCAGCGTAGCAAGTCAAATTTACGCACACCTTCACCACCCAGTTCCAATGACCTTTCTCTTACAAGGGCAGCAAAAAATGAAGACTTACTTAATCCTGCCAGGTCAACAGTTGCATCTGGTGTGGTAATAGGTTTTCCATAACCTCTTCTTCTTACCGAATTGATGGCAGTATATGCAGCAGCAGTAGGCCCGTTTATTTCATTTTCAGCTTCAGCAAACATCAGTAATATATCTGCATAGCGAAGTATTTGCCATTTTAAACCAAGATACTGAACAGCACTAGTTGGTGATATAACCGGGTTGGTTACCCAATCTCTCCTGTATTTACCATCGCAAATGGCGGTAAGTGCCTGCCCGATCTTTGGCAGTGGCGTTGGGGTAGCTGTTGGAGAACCAACATTATAAGGCGCACAGGTAACATCTCTTCTTTGATCGGTAGAATCGAAAAGATAAAAATAAGTAGGCATTACATTGATGCTTTTATTGCCCAGGCTGTTTACTGTAGGACCGTTATAATAGCCCAGTTTGGTATCTTCTGCTCCAGTTAAGCCAATACCACTTGCCTGGAACATCAGCTCGCCATTAGGATCTGCAACTGCATGGGCGCAAACCTGGTCTTTCCACAAAGCTTTAAAACTCGGGTTTAAAGTATGCTGACCAGATGTAATAATATCATTGCATTCATCCCTGGCTATCTGGTAATAAGAAAGATAATTAGAACCTCTTTTGATAGTACCATCCTGGCGCAGGGAATAGCCGCCCCTGAACAGGGCAATTCTTGCACGCAACCCTTTTACAGCACCTTTGGTCAGCCGCTCATCAACCTGGTCGCCAATAGCGGTTATCTCATTTCTCCAGGGAACCAGGTCTTCTGCAATTTTAAGATCATTCAGGAGACGGCCGTATAACGTATCCCTGTCAACCTTTGCCGGGAAAGGGTTTCCGGAAGCCTGTGCATAAGCCGGTACAAAGTGCTGGGGAAGGTCGCCCCAGTTCATGATGGCTTCCAGGTAAAACTGGGCTCTCAAGGTAAGTGCTTCACCATACATCCGCTGCAATTGCTTTTTCTCATTCTCCGAACCATTGGAATACATATCCATTTTCGGGATATTATCTATACATATATTGGCATATTCAATACCGGTAAACAACTGGTTAAATGGATTGGTCAGCTGTGCATTACCGGGTGTTGCTGAATAGCGGGCTATATCCCTTCGGTCGTTATCCGCAGCGCCGGTTGGCCCCTGCATTTCATCATTATCAACCGTGTAATACAAACTGAGTCGGATACCGAAACCCTGGTCGCCCACCAGGCGGCTGTAAACACCTGCAATGGCCTGCCTGGTACTTGTAACATCTTTAAAAACCAGTTCAGATCCTACTTCTGTAATAGGTTGCTGATCGAGGTATTTTTTACAACCACCCAACAAGAGCAAAAGGCTTGCTGAAATCAATATCGATAGTTTGTTAAAATATTTTGTGTTCATATAACAAGGTTTGATTTGTAATAATTAAAATGATGCATTGATCCCGAAAATGAAACTACGGCTTTTCGGATAGGCTGAATAGTCAAGCCCGGGTGTTAAACCACTTTTCCGAACACTCACTTCCGGATCGTATCCTGAATAGCTGGTTAACACTGCCAGGTTGTTTGCAGTAGCATAAAAACGCAACTGGCTCATGTGCAAACGTGCAAGTTTTTTTACCGGTAATGAATAGCCAACAGTCACATTGTTTATCCTTAAGAAAGAACCGTCTTCAATTGCCCAGGATGATGGATAAAATGCACCGGCACTTTTAATAGGCTGCCAGATGGTTGCATTTGCATTCAGGGCCGCTAACTGGGCAGGTGCTATTCCATAAGCAGTATTACCAATAACCCATTGTGCGGTCTGGCCTGTTTCAGTTACAATTTTCCAGCGGCCTTGCATGATGGCAAGCATGTTTGCATCATTGGTATAAGCATTGCTTAATTCAATTTTATTGGCATTATAAATATCATTGCCATAAGAGAAATTTACAAACACACTCATATCCCATTGTTTGTAGGTAAACTGCTGGTTTAAGCCCCCTGTAAATTTAGGAGTTGGGTTACCAATGATCTTTCTGTCATTGTTCAGATCAATGATCCCATCGCCGTTCAGGTCTTTAAATTTGATCATACCCGGCTGTACTACG
>JBJTMN010000489.1:0-2252 GCA_046070545.1 Ferruginibacter sp. | reverse complement strand
ATAGAAAAACGGTGCATGCGCCAGTAAGCCGGCTAATGCCGGTATAAATAATAATACCCGTTTCCACAAAGGTTGTTTAACGTAGAATGCCTGGTGCAGAGCCGCTTTGTCATGATCATCAATCTCAAAAACATACTTATCCAGTTGGGCTTTTAATGTTTCATTAAACTGGCGGATAGCGTTACCATGCGTGTCTTTATAATTAATATCTTCTTTGGTAATGATGTCGCCAAAGAACAGCCTGATATTTTTACCGAATTTTTTAAAGGAGCTGTAATTGATAGCAACTGGCAGCACTTTCAGGTCTATACCATCATCCCAGCTGCTGATAGCCAGGCGGGCCGTGCCTTTCTTTAATGGCCGCAAATGCCATTCATTGATGCATCTTCCTTCGCTGAAGATCAGCACAATACCTTGCTGCCTGAATATATCTTTACAAAGATCAAAGGTTTTATAATTCTCTTCCATGTTCTCCACTCCTTCGCTGACGCGGTACACCGGGAACATCTTGAACAGCGTTAGAATTTTTGCAGCCAGTTTATTTTTAAAAGCATCACCTCTTGCCAGAGAATAAACAGTTCCGTCAAACAAAGTGCAAAGTATAATTGCATCTAAAAAAGAATTGGGATGGTTCACTGCCAAAAGCAACGGGCCTTTATGATGAAGCAGTTCCTCCCGGTTAATTGCAATATCCCTGCAGTAAACTGGTAAGGCAAGCCGTGCAATAATTTTTACAAATGAATACAGCAATGAATCAGGTATTTTAAAGAGGAAGTTAATTATAATTCGGGCAATAAAACGGGATGAAATAAAATTTAGTTCAGCTGCGGGTCAATAGGGTAATGGATCATCCTTTCATATTCTCCACCCAGTGTTTTCAGGCTGTTCTTCCATATTTCATGGTGGCTGATATTGAAAACGAGGCCAGGTGTTGCCTGAACGGTAAGCCAGCTCTTTTCTTCCATCTCATCCTGTAACTGTCCATTTCCCCAGCCGCTGTAGCCAATAAAGAATTTGATCCTGTTAAGATCGATACGTTTGCTTTTTATCAGTGCAGTTACGGTTTCAAAATTTCCTCCCCAGTAAATATTGCTGCTTACTTTAACTGATTCCGGAATAAGATCAGGGTATTGATGCAGGAAATGGAGGGTATTCATTTGCACGGGGCCGCCGTAATATACAGGTAAACTGAATCCTTCCAGTTCGTTAACCAGTTCGCCCAGTGTCTGTTCAGCCAGTTTATTTAGAACAAAGCCAAAACTGCCCTGTTCCTGGTGTTCGCATAAAAGCACAACAGTCCGCAAAAAATTGGGGTCCTTTAAAAAGGGATCCGCTATCAATAATATGCCTGCAGCCGGTTCAATCATATTTCTAAAGTAATATTTTATTGCAGAAAAACCACTGCTGCGTATACTTTTTATCAAATAATTTAAACCTTAGTTAAATTTATGATTTAACTGTTTTAAATTATCTTACAGGCCAATACTGATTTACCTTTGCCAGAATGAAAAAAATATTTCCGGTCATAACAATATTAATTCTGCTTTCACTGTTTGGACTTATTTTTTTCCAGATATTATGGATCGATAGTGCCAGGGCGGCAAAGGATAAACAGGTTAAAGAGAATATTTACCGGGCAATTGATTATGCTGCAAATGTACTGACGAAGGAAAGGAATTCACTGATGCCGCTTACACGAAAAAGCGACCTGCTTTTTCCCGGCGATAAATTACAGATGCAATATTTTAAACCATCTGTTGTAAAACGTTTTTCCAAAGAAGAAATTTCGGATATCATTAAAATGGGGTTTAATAAATATAACCTGAAAGATTATCCGTTTGAATTCAATGTCAGCGTTAACTCCATCAACGGAGACCAGGTTTACAGCGATAATTTCTTCAAGTATTACATGGATACACTGAATGGTTTAAAAGTAGTGTATGCACTGGAACCTGATAGCGGCACCAGTTTCGAGAACCTGGCGAGCGAGGAATTACTTTCGATCGTTGTACCTCATCAGCAAAGCCTGATCTGGAGAGAGATGATCTGGTTTATTATAGGAGCCATTCTTTTCACCATCATTATTACAACCGCCTTTTTTATAACCGTACGTGCGCTGTTAAAACAGAAAAAACTAAGTGAGATAAAATCGGATTTTATCAATAACATGACGCATGAATTTAAAACGCCGCTTGCAACCATTTCGCTTGCGGTGGACGCTTTAAAAAATGAGAAGGTAAGTGGTGACAAGG
>JBJTMN010000488.1:0-5241 GCA_046070545.1 Ferruginibacter sp. | reverse complement strand
ATGAAAATGGTAAGTGCTGCCAAACTCCGCAGGGCGCAGGATGCCATTACTCAAATGCGTCCTTATGCTCATAAATTGCAGGAAATGCTGAGCAATATTGTAAGCAACAGCGATGGTGATGTGAATATGGCATTGGCTGCTGAAAGGCCCGTTGAAAATGTAATGATCATTGTGGTTACCAGCGACCGTGGTTTGTGCGGTGGTTATAACAGTAACCTGATTAAACTTGCCAGGCAGGTAATTGCTGAAAAATATGCAGCACAGGCTGCAAAAGGAAAGGTTCAGATACTACCTATCGGGAAAAAAGGATATGAGAATTTTACCAAAAGTGGTTTTAAGGTGGTTAACCAATACTGGGATATTTTCACCGGTTTAAGTTTTGATAAAGTACAGGCGGCAGCCAAGCATGCTATGGATGCTTTTGCCAATAAAGAAATTGATGCCGTTGAACTGATATACAGCGAATTTAAAAATGCAGCTACACAGCGTTTTGTTGCAGAGCAATTTTTACCGGTATCTAAAGTTGCCAAAACCGAAGGCCAGAAAAATGCAGATTTTATTTTTGAACCAGGCAAAGATGTATTGATCGCCGAGCTGATGCCAAAAATCCTGAACACCCAGTTGTTTAAAGCTACACTGGATGCCAATGCCAGTGAGCATGGTGCCCGTATGACGGCGATGGACAAGGCCAGTGATAATGCCAACGAATTATTAAAATCATTAAAGATCAGCTATAACCGTGCAAGACAGGCTGCCATTACAACCGAGTTAACGGAGATTGTGAGTGGTGCTGCTGCTCTTCAAGGCTAAAGCAAATGTGCTGATTAGCTAATTCAATAATTTGCTAATTTTTCGGTTTTTACTGTCAGCACAAAATAAAACTAATCGCTTTAAACAAATTAGCAAATCAGTAAATTAGCTAATTAGCAAATCAACCATGGAACTTTCAGAGATCATTCCGCATATAGAAGCTTTAATTTTTGCCAGCGACAAACCTTTAACCAACGAGGAAATTGTGGAACTGGTGAATGGCGCCCTGGCTTTTATTGAAGATCGTGCCACGCCGCAGCAGGTTGATGCAGCCATTGAAGGCATTGTTGAAAAATACAGCGCTGAGTTTTATGCTTTTGAGCTTAGACAAATTGGCGGAGGCTGGCAGTTCCTTACAAAAAAAGAATACCACAAAACTGTTGCGCAGCTCAACGGTGACAAATTCTTAAAACGCCTTTCAACCGCTGCACTTGAAACCCTTGCTATTATTGCGTATAAACAGCCCATTACCAAAAGTGAGATCGAATCCATCAGGGGTGTGAACTGTGATTATGCAGTGCAGAAATTACTGGAGAAAGACCTGGTGATCATCTCCGGAAGAAATGAAGATGCTGTTGGTAAGCCGCTCATCTACTCTACTTCTAAATCATTTATGGACTATTTTGGCATCAACAGTTCCGATGATCTTCCTAAAATATCGGAAGTATTGATGGAAGAACTGATACAAGCCACCAACGTAAAAGAGGCTGAAGAAAATATGCAAGCTGAAAATGCTGAAGAAACAGGATCTGAAGTTGTGGTAGAAGAAACTATCGAAGAAGAAATAATTGCTGACGCCGATTCAACGGAATCGGAAACAGAAACTGTGCTGGCTGTAACTGAAACAGGAGAGATAATTGAAGAAGCTCCTGAAGGGGATCAGGACGACGAGCAAAAAGAGAGCTAAATCCAAATAAACAATATTGTAACCCAGGCATGATTATTTCATGCCTTTTGTTTTATATAGAGAAAATTGCATTTCGCATTAAAAGCCATTAACTTTAAATAATGATGAAACAAATATTTTCAACAACTGCTGATAATCTGGTGAAACTCTTTTTCATCAGTTTTATTTTTACCTCATGTTCTTCTTCCCAAAAAAATAATGCTGTGAATACTGAGTCTAAAGATCTTATTGAGAACAAAGCCTTAACCGGCGATTTTGATAAACAGGGACATCGCGGCTGTCGCGGCTTAATGCCCGAAAACACTATCCCTGCCATGATCAATGCCATTGGCCTGGGTGTTACCACATTGGAGATGGACGTTTGCATCAGTAAGGATAAAAAAGTATTCCTGTCTCATGAAGCATTTTTTAATCACGAGATCACGACCAAACCCGATGGTAGTTTTATTGAGGAGAAAGATGAGAAGTCGTTCAACATGTTCCAGATGAATTACGCTGAGATCATTAAGTATGATGTAGGTATGAAGCCACATCCACGTTTTCCTGATCAGCAAAAAATGAAAGTGGTAAAGCCGCTTTTATCAGATGTTTTTAAAGCTGTTAAAGAAGATATGGTCACCAGGCGCCGCCCCTTCCCCTATTTTAATATTGAGACAAAGACCTTACCTGAAACGGATAATAAATTTCATCCGGCACCTGCAGCGTTTGTAGAATTATTGATGAAGGTGATAAAAGAAAATGAAATGGAGGATCATGTGATCATCCAGTCTTTCGATTTCAGAACCTTACAATACCTGCACCAGCACTATCCAAATATTAAAACTGCTATGCTGGTTGAAGGAAACAGCAAAAGCAGTTTTCGTAAACAGATGAAGGATATCGGCTTTACGCCAACTATTTACAGCCCGGAATCAATTATGGTCATCCCCGGCCTTATCAAAGACTGTCATGATCTCAACATGAAGATCATTCCCTGGACGGTGAACGATAAAAAGAAAATTGAGGAGTTTAAAAAGATGGGTGTAGATGGGATCATTACCGATTATCCCAACCTGTTCAATGAATAGACTGGTTCTTTAATAAATACCCAGCAGAAGGTATTTTGTACCGGTTTTATTTGGGTAACTTTAGAAAAATTCATGTATGCCACGGATTTCTTTTTTGGCAGTGCTGTTTATAACCTCCTCTGTGTATGCACAGGTTACCGGTAAATTTATGGGAGAGATACTGAAGCAGTATGAAAAATGCAGTATTTATTTGCAAGGGGTAAATGGATCTCCATCCGGCAAGGATACCGAATACTTAGTACCACAATCCGATCGTTTTACTGCAATGGCTTCGTCTGTTTATGAGGATGCCGACCTTAATCAGAAAAAGATGATCTTATATTACAAAACCATGCTTGACATCAGGATGGGATATATGTATGCAGAAGGACACTATTACAAAGATGCATATTACCGGTATTATAAAACAGCAGCTGAAGGAATGAGATATATAACACAACCCCGATGGTTTCCGTTAAAATATCAAACAGACAGTATGGAGTATACGCTCGATCGTACTTATGTTACACAGATTGAATCCCTGTTTTACCTGGACTTATTGAACACAGCACTTATAAGTGACGATTGGGCAGGAGCGAGGGGCGCCTATAATGATATGAAAGCTTCCACGGCCATGTCACACTACAATAATTATGTTGCTTCATCTGCAATGATAAGTTTTATGGTTAAACACAAAAAAATTGCGGATATGGTTGATAAAGAAAAAGATGATCTCTTTGAATTATACGCCGACAATATTCGTCAATTAGGCGCTTTTGATAATAGTGATAACCAAAAATTCGCCGGAGATCCAAAAATCGACTATGAAAAACGTTGCAAAGAGGTACTGGATTTAACCCGATATTGGGAAACTAACAGAAAAGCAAATGCCGATGCAAAACTCGGAGCAATATTCTGGTATGTAAAGGATACTGTAAGATCCAGATCCTGCTTTACGGATGCCCTCAACGCTGGGTTTTATTTTGGCACAAGCAATATGGATGCCGCTGCGGACGTAGCTATTGCTACTCAGGATAAAGATCTGTGCGTAAAGGTTGCAGAAAATTTAAAAGAAGATCCGGGTATTGATAAAGAATGTTATTGGTTAATGAAGATCGCAGATCTGTATGAAACAGCTGGAAATCTTTCGGCAGCAAAAGAGTACCGTAGAAAGTCGCATGCTTGTGCCAAAAGTAAACACTAGCTGAAATTACGAAACCCGCTTTTAAATTGCCGGGATGTTAAGCCAGTTATACGCATTTGCAAATAATAATTTATCTCTCAAAGTATTGGTAAAGCCCATTTCTTCCACTAATTTCCCCGGGTAATGTTCGCCCAATGGAAACGGATAATCACTGCCCAAACATATTTTATCTTCGCCCATCACATCAATGATATAGCGCATGGCTTTATCGTCATGTACTAACGAATCGATCCAGAATTTACCAATATAATCCCTGGGATTAATTGGATTGTCAATAGCAACCAGGTCTGGCCTTACGTTAAAACCATGCCCGATCCTTCCGATCGTTAAAGGAAAACTGCCACCTCCGTGCGCAAAAGCAACCCTCAGTTTTGGAAATTTTTCAAATACGCCGCCAAATATCATCGAGCAGATTGCACGACTGGTTTCCGCAGGCATGCCCACCAGCCAGGGCAGCCAGTATTTCTGCATCTGCTGCTCTCCCATCATCTCCCAGGGATGCACAAACAGGGCGCAGCCAAGCTTTTCAGCCGCCTCGTAAAATGGGAAGAATACGGGATCACTTAAGTTAAGCCCGTTGATATTACTGCCGATCTCCAGTCCCGGCATTTTTAATTCAGAAACACAACGTTCCATTTCTTTTATTGCCAGGTCAATATCCTGCAGGGGAACTGTTCCTATACCAATAAAGCGCTGGGGATCCTTTGCAACCGTATCAGCAATATGATCATTAAAAAATCGTGAAGTTTCATACCCATCTTTTGCCTTTGCCCAATAATTAAACAGAACAGGTATGGTAGAAAGCACCTGGATGGTCACGTCCGTTTCATCCATCTCTTTCAGCCGAACTGCAGCATCAAAACAATTATCTTCCACCTCACGAAAAAGCTTATCGCCCTTCATCATACAGGCCTTGCAATTGCGGTGTTCCAGATGTATAAATTCTCCATAGCCAAATTTTTCTACCCAGTTGGGCATTTTGTCTGGCATGATGTGCGTATGAATATCTATTTTCATATTTATCACGCCAAGTTGCAAAGATGCAAAGGCGCAGTTTATTATTTTATTGAAAAACTTAGTACAAAATTATTTGCGCCTTAATCTCTTATGCGCCTTTGTGTGAAAACTCCTACCCTTTCCGCACCGGAGGTGCCATTACGCTTCCGCATTTACTACAAGTTCTTTTATGCTCATCGCTGTAAAAACCTTCCATCACCGGCGGCAGTTGTGTTACAATATCGGTGATCACTTTATATTCTTCATACAATTTATTG
>JBJTMN010000487.1:0-3597 GCA_046070545.1 Ferruginibacter sp. | reverse complement strand
TATACCGACCTGAATCCTACTAGTTATGTTACAGAATACCGGCTGAAGCAAACAGACCTGAATACAGCATACAGGTTGAGCCAGTTGGTTGCGGTACGGGGTAACAACCCGGATGCAGGACATGTTATATACCCCAACCCGGCTGTTAACAACACTATAAAAATCCGTTTTAAAGCAAATGAAACTTCCTATGATGTGGACCTGGTTGATGTATCCGGAAGATTAATAAAAAGATACCAGAATATTTCCGGAGAAGATCTGCAGATCGACCATGTAACACCGGGCGTTTATATTTTAAGGATCACAGACAGGCTAACAAAAGCTGTGACATCAGAAAGGGTTTTAGTGTATAATTAAAACTACTGCGTGCTTTATTACCTGTCTTCAGAGAATTCTGGATAATGCATTTTGTTGTTCTGGTGTACCCCTTTTTAAAACCAGGTAGCCTTAAACACAGCTACCTGGTTTTAAACAGCAACGTATGGCACGCTGTTGCAGGAACAATTAAAGATTTTTAATAAATATTGCTGGTATCAGTGTGACTGGGATTTGTAAATGAGAGTTGTTATAAACAGGAGATTACCAGTAAAATCAGGTTAAGAAACAGAAACCGTTTTGCCTCTAACTATTAAACCAAAACTATTAACTCTGTATTGCTTCAAACAGTCCCCTTAACAATATCAGCATGAATATCAGCAGTAACCTCCTCCACATTTGCCTGCTGTTATGCTCTTCAATTAAATACAGGTAGCGTAGTGGCAGGTAAAAAAGTATAAAACAAACAGATAAAAAAATAAACAGCGTTAAAATATTGCCGAAGCTGTTTAACTGCATATGTTCCATGGAGGCCAGCAGGCTTTTTTCCCAGAACACAAAGCTGAGTATGGAAATCCCGGTTATGAGTAACACATCACCTGCCGTTTCCCTCCAGATACGGTAGTTTTCAGTCATTGGTTTCCTGATCTTGCCGCCCGGCCTGAATGCAAGCCAGGTTACAAACAGCCCCCCAACAATACTGCTGAAGACCTCAAAGCCCGAAGCCCTGCTTTCCTCTGCAGGCAGCGGCAGGCCGGCAATATGCCTGACAGCATCTCCCGCAAGCAGTATCACCATCAGCATTATTACCCAGTGACCAATAATAAGAAACAATAAATACGGTACAGCATTTGGTGCCTTTCCTTTGCAGGAAAGCCGGTAGTAAACCGGTCGGTGCTTTAACCAAAGGCCGGCTGTATAGAGCAACAACGCTGCCAGCATCCAGTAAGAAAAAGATGCAGCGGCGGCAAAATCTTTCAATTCAGGAAAAATAAGCCCCATCAGTAAACTGATCGTAAATACCAGCCAGTCAAAAATGGCAGGCTTTTGATCTTTGATATTGTTCCAGCACAGTGACAAGTTTACAGTTGTTTTGGTATCGATAAAGTTCCTGTATTCTTTCAAATTTCATCGAAATATTTTTGAGGTTTCCGGTCCATTCGCAATCTTGCATAACTTTTGTGCCGGGCTTTTGTTTATTAAATAGTTATTAAAAGAGCGAACAGCTTATGGGTATGGCAAAATGTGTACGGCAGTTGTAATTTTACTGAGTTTGATTATAGGATGAACATTGTTAATTCAGTTAAGTTAAGTGTAATTCATAAACATTAATTATTAAATGGGGGTTCAGAATACCCCGTTCCATCAGGAAATCCTGCGGGCAGTAGTTCTGCAATTCTCCCGATAGCAATCAGGATTTAGTTTTAAATTTGTCTTCAGATCCGGGCAGGCATTGTATAAGGTCTGTTACAAAATTTTAAACACCAAAAAAAATAAGCGTAAAAAATATGAGCAAAATAATTTTTGATAGCGGAATAACATTGGATGGTTTTTTCGCAGGAGATAACAGAGGTCCTGACAATCCCATGGGTGGTGTTTCTGGTAAGATTCATTCGTGGATGTTCAATCAAAAAGCTTTCTGGGAACATTTAGGCTTTGAAGGAGGCAATGAAGATGGTGCAGATGGCAAATTTATCAGGGAAACGATTGCACGAACAGGTGCATACATTATGGGAAAACGTATGTTCGAGGAAGGTGTGGCCAGCTGGCCCAATGACCTGTTTAAAGCTGACGTTTATGTATTGACACACGAAAAGCGGGAACCCTGGATTCAGGAAGGAACAACAACTTTTTACTTTATAAATGACGGAATAGAAAGCGCTTTGGAAAAGGCAAAACAATCAGCAAAAGGAAAAGATGTAAGAATACAAGGTGGTGCAAACACGATTCAGCAGTTTTTAAATGCAGGACTTACAGACGAATTTTTCATTCACATTGCTCCTGTTTTTTTAGGAAGCGGTATACGCCTGTTTGATGGTATTGACAAAGACAAATATGATATTCAAATCGCAGAAGTGATACCATCAGAATTCACTACCCATTTGCGATATAAGCTTACCAAAAAATAGAAACAGCCTAAATTGAGTCTTATGAACAACAACATATAGCTATCATATGTTTACCAGGTTTTTTTTCATTTTTTATTTTACAGCAGATCACTAATGCGGCAGGATAATTATTGATACCGGTTGCCCAGATGACAGGCGGTGGCAACAAGGCTCCATCTTTTAAATTGCAGCTTAGCTTCTGCCGTAACAAAAACAATCTCACTACCCGCTCCAACACCCAAAATCGCAGTAACTTACAACCCTCATTTAATTTTCTTGAAACTACAGTCATCAGCAGGATATAAAGTCATCAGTAACTGGTTATCACAAAAAGGTAACCAGCCTTTTTTGTTTCAGCAACAAACCTGGCAGCAGATACTGTATAAAAAAAGCGGGCTGGTAAATGCTCCAACCGGATATGGAAAAACATTCTCGGTTTTCCTCGGCGCTGTTATTGATTTCATCAATGAACATCCGTCAAACTATCAAACAAAAGCAAACAATGGGTTGCAGCTGATCTGGATTACTCCCCTAAAAGCATTGGCCAAAGATATTGGCCGGGCCATGGAAGCAGTGATCGCAGAACTGGGCATGCAATGGCGGGTGGCTGTGCGCAATGGCGATACCAGCACCAGCGACCGGGCAAAACAAAAGCGAAGCATGCCGGAAGTACTGATCATTACGCCTGAGAGCCTGCACCTGTTACTTGCGCAAAAAGACTACCCTGCTGTCTTTAAAAACTTAAAGATAATCGCAGTTGATGAATGGCACGAACTGCTGGGCAGCAAGCGGGGTGTGCAGGTAGAGCTGGCTGTATCAAGAATTGTACAGCTTCTTAAAAACAACCAGCAACAGGTACTGATGCTCTGGGGCATATCGGCCACTATTGGCAACCTGGAACAGGCGAAGGAAGTAATGCTGGCACCGTTGAAAAAGGAAGGCGTTATCATTAAAGCCAGGCTGGATAAAAAGATCGAAGTACATTCCATTTACCCGGATGAAATTGAAAAATATCCCTGGGCCGGGCACCTGGGTTTAAAACTGGTACATAAGGTGTTGCCCATCATTGCCGCCAGCCGCACCACACTCGTATTCATTAACACCCGGGGCATGAGTGAAAGATGGTACCAGGCCTTGCTGGAAGCTGATCCCGAACTATCGGGTGTTATTGCCC
>JBJTMN010000486.1:0-7082 GCA_046070545.1 Ferruginibacter sp. | reverse complement strand
CGGCTTTATTCTTTAAACCTATGAAAATTAATTCATCATCAATTTCGGAATGGAATTGTTCCTGAAATTCCTGGAAAAAAGTAAGTTCAGAATCACCGGCAGGAAAAAGTTTTTCAATATTGAACTCGAACTTTAATGACCGGAGCGGGATCAGACTTAATAGAGTAATAAAAAGAGTTACTAAAACGGCATTCCGGCTTTTTTTCTCATTCATGCTCCCGGTTATTTTCTTGTAATAAAAATATGGAAATAATTCTAGTAAAGGTCACCCTTTATCATCATTGATTTGGTTTGCCGCAATGATTCCATTGCTTTTTCATGTTCTGGTATTGGAACCAGGTAACTGATCGCCTTTTCGGCAAATTTATTGCAGTAATTACATTCATTGCAATCTCTTTTACAATGCCCGTTATGAAAGAAATCCATGAAGCCGTTTAATTTTTTATTATCGATATACAGATCAAAGCTTTCGTTAAAGGCTTTTTCACTTCGCAGGGTTGTTAACTGGTTTACCAGTTTATGGGCTTTAAAAATATTAATCTTGGAGGGTTGCAGAAGATATTTAAGGCCTTTCCAGTAATAGGTATCCTTGTTATAAATGATATACTTGGACAGGCCGTGGATCAGATCCATCATATTGCCATCATACGATCTGTCTGTGTATGCTTTCACGATCCTGGCCAGTGCCTCGGTAGTCATACTTCTTTCCACCAGCTTAATATTATCCACACCGGCTTCTTCGTAGTAATGAATATCTTCGGGTCTTATAAAAGCCGACTTCAGTATTTCCACAGGGTTTGATAATAATTTTTCGGCACAGGAAAACAGATAATAATCAAAACTGAAATTATCATTCACGTGATTTTTTTGAGAAGCATGTGCATTATAATTAGCATGCAAAGTAACCATCGGGCATTTATTCATGCACATGAGATTGGCTATTGTTTGAATTTTGCAGGTGGTCTTTTCTTTTATCTTTCTTATTTCTTCAAAATCCTTGTTGATGTCAACATAAGAGATATTGATCTTATCGGCACCCAGATTTTGCCAATACCTTGCTTTTTCAAAACCATCTATTCTTACCTGTACAGAGGCTGAAATGGAGAATTGAGGATAATTCTTTTTTATAATTTCCATTACCATGGGTAGCGAGACAGAAATTCCATCTACTTGTATATCAGCTAGCCAGTCAAGTGTTTTTCTGATATCCCGGTAACCTTTTTTGGTGATCTCAAGGTTATCAAAGCAGGTTCCGTTCAGGAGGTAATTGAATTTTAAATTTCTTTTATGGGCTTCATCCACAAATTCTTTTACTTTTCCTTTTTTTACTCCTGGTAAAGTAAGTGATGGCCTGCCACCACCAATAAGTCCTACGTTTAATTTACCATAGATCTCTTCTGTTGCTGAAAAATCTATCTTTTCAAAGTAATCATCTTCCCAATTTACCGGTATTGTTAGTTTCATGAGCTTGAAAATGAGATAAAATATTGTAGTTGCCTGTAACCGCTAACAAAGTAAAAGATAACAATGCAGGGAAAGCCTGACGTAAGTCAGACCCGTGGCTGACATCTATTAGGAAATGAAAATAATATATGAGCCTGACCTGGATGAGTCTGGTTATATTTTGTTTGATACCGACGACATGATTTAAATCATGTTCTCATTAAATCATTGTCATGAAATTGTCACCGTTTAACTTATAGTTTTGATTTTGAATTTAAAAATGGGT
Organism: Ferruginibacter sp.; assembly: GCA_046070545.1. Classification (GTDB taxonomy): domain Bacteria; phylum Bacteroidota; class Bacteroidia; order Chitinophagales; family Chitinophagaceae; genus Ferruginibacter. The sequence continues at coordinate 5,353 of JBJTMN010000486.1, read as the reverse complement.
TCTGCTTTAGAATCATTAATCAGTAAGTAAATTAAATTTTTATGAAAAAAATATCATTAATTAAAGCAACAACGCTCTTTCTGCTTGTGATGCTTGTATCAGCATCTGTTATTCAGTGTAAAAAGGAAGGAGATATAATCAAGGACCTGGACAGGTCATATAAAAATTCGGCAGACTCTACTGTTTATGCATCATTTTATGAGAGCAACAAAATTACCCCTTCGGATAATGTAGCCGATGTAAATGATGTTATCAAGTTCAGGGGTGTACAAACTATTTTGCATGAATATTGTGCCACTTCAAACTGTCACGGCGGCCCCATCAGTCCTAAGTTTGATACTTATGCCGATGTGATGAAGTTTGTTGCTGCCGGCAGCCCCGAATCAAGCAGGTTATGGGAATATCTTACAACCAATGATTTTAACAAGGCGATGCCTCCTGTAAATTCTAATCACGAAATGACAGTTACAGATAAGACAATTATCTATAACTGGATAAAAAATGGTGCCAAGGAAAGGCCCGATCTGAATGATTTCAGGCCTGCAGCCATCGCATTAATTACCAGTGGTTGCGGATCGGCCAACTGCCATAACCAGGCAACTGCTACCGGTGGATGGGCAAGAGCTGGTTTTATTCCCGGATTAACTTCAGCTGATACTTCCCAATACACTTATATCAATCCTTTAACCGGAGCTGCCACCATATATTGCCAGCTTTCAAATGTTACTTTACGCAACCAGGTATGGACAGCTTATAAAGACAGTGTAAAAAAATTCTATGCAGATACACTTGCCAATGCAAGCTTCAGGCCATGGAAAACCTTTGCCACACCACGTTCTGCACTTAGCACCAGGGGACCTTTAAATACCTATGACGATATTCTGATGGATATCATGTATCCAAAAAGTGCCAGGAGTAATTCAAGTGTTCAGTACACCAATCCAACAACGCTGGTAACCTATTATGTAAAAGGTAATTATCTGAATGTAACCAGTTCAGTAGTATCCAGGATTGACTCTACGCTATTACTGGCTAATCCATTTACCGGGGTATATGCAACTGCACACCAGGGAGATATGGCCTATGGTGATGGAGGTTTAAAATCTCATGAAGTTGCCCTTATTAAAGCCTGGTATTTTGCAGATCCCAATGTTCCTGCAGTATGGAAATACGGAAACGGTAATGTGGGCATTTTTAAATACAGGAAAACCGGCACTATCATAAAACAATAACTATAACAATTAATCTAAAATCTTAGATATATGAAAAAGGTAATAATAACAATGGCTGTGCTGACATCGATGCTTGTTTATCTGCTGTCATCCTGCTATAAAAATAAAGAAGACATTCTTGCACTTCCAACAACTTCATTCAGGGCTGATGTTGTACCCATACTTGTTTCGGGAGGTTGTGGCTGTCATAATAATGGCGTAGCCACAAGGGTATTACCCTTCTCTCATGCTGATACTATTTTTTACGATGCCATTCTTGCCAGAGCTTTTGTACTTGATACTATGGCCCGGTTTGACAAGCATCCTGGCGGAGGCGTGATCTTCTTTACAGATAATCAGAAAAACATCATTACCAGCTGGGTTAAGCAAGGTGCCAAAGATGACGGAGGTGGATGTACTGTTACTGGCACTGTAACCTATACCGCTAAAATTCTGCCACTTTATACCACTACCTGCAAGGGATCAACCTGCCATGGCGGCCTTGCAATCAATCTTGACTATAGCAAAATGGTTGCTAAAAAAGATGTATTAAGTGCAATGATGGCCAGTGGCGGTGCCAGCGGACACCCCGGACCTGTGCTTAGCCTGAGCAGCTGCACAGTAAAGCTTATTCAGGAATGGATCGCACAGGGACAACCGCAGTAAAACAAGTGGTTTAGTAAACAAAGAATACAATTCACAAAAAAAATAAGACATTATGAAAAAGATACTATCGCTTACTGTTTTTCTGCTTGCGTTGTTCATCAACACAATGGCACAGGATCCTGCTGTGGCAGAAAAAAAACAAGCACCAAAACAAAAATTTACCAGGGCCGTTTTTAATTCTACCAAGATCATCAATTTTCAGAGTACAGAAATTGTAGCCCCCGGGGTTTTACAATTCATGATCTCTCACCATTTCAGCAATATCTGGAACAAAGGTGGTGGTAAACAAAATATTGCCCAGTTCTTTGGCCTTAATTCAGGTGTGGCGCATACCTATTTATCATTTGACTACTCTCCTTTGAAATGGATGAACCTGGGAGTAGCTATGGCGGGTAGTTCCAGATATGAAGGCTGGGCCAAATTCAAAATACTTCGCCAGCAAAGCGGTAAAAAGAATATTCCGGTAACTGTTGGATGGTATTCTATGATGAATGTGAATACTGCCGAGGATCCTGATAATGAATTTAGCGGCAATAAATTTTCATTCATGAACCAGTTGCTTATCTCCCGCAAGTTCAATGATAAGTTCTCGCTTGAATTGTTGCCAACCTGGATACACTTTAACGTGGTTCCCTATGGTATCAACAACAGCAATGAGGTATTCTCCATGGGTATTGCCGGTAAGTATAAAGTGAAAGGCAATATGAACGTTACTTTAGAATATGCCCGCCAGTTCAATATGTATGAGAACCTGATCACCAAAAACGGTGCTATCATTAACTATCATCCCGACCTGCTTGCACTGGGTATTGAGATGAATACCGGTGGTCACCTCTTCCAGTTTTACATAGGCAGCACAACAGATGCTTCTGCCATTGACCAGCTGGCAAGAAATAACAGCAGTATCAAAGATGGTAACATTGCCATTGGCTTTACCATCAACAGGGGTATGAATGTTAAAAAGAATAAGTAAAAATAATTTCTATGAACCTTCGAAGGCCGTTCACCAAAAGTGAGCGGCTTTTTTACTGCATTCTGAAAGTTAATGCAGCAAAGTCTTCCACACTCAAGGCTTCGGCACGTTTTGAGAATATCTCATCCTGCAGTTCTTCGGCAGTAAATAAACTTTTTACTGCATTGCGCATGGTTTTTCGGCGCTGGTTAAAAGCCGTTTTTACCAGTACCCAGAATGCCCGGTCGCTTTTGTAATTGAGGGCTGTTGTTTTCCTTTTCATCCGTATAACACCGCTTTGCACTTTTGGTGGCGGATCAAAGCATTCATTACTTACATCAAATAAATATTCTATCTCGTAATAGGCCTGCATCAAAACACTCAGTACCCCATACACTTTACTGCCTTCTTTTGATGCAGCTCTTTCTGCCACTTCTTTTTGAAACATACCGATAATGCAGGGCACATCATCTTTCCATTCAAGTATCTTAAATAATATCTGCGTAGAAATATTGTATGGAAAATTACCGATCACCGTAAAGGGCTCTTCAAAGGGTTTGTCCATATCCAGAAAACTCTGATGAATTATTTTATCAGCAAGTACAGGATATTTTTTTGAGAGATAAACCACTTTTTCTTCATCCAGTTCCACAGCCTTAAAATTAATATGGGCAAATCCCATCAGGTATTTGGTTAAGGCTCCGGCACCGGGCCCTACTTCCAGCAGGTTTGTAAATGGTTCTTCTTTTAAAACATCAATGATCTTCTGAATTACCAGTTCATCCTTTAAAAAATGCTGGCCCAGTGATTTTTTATGTGTATACATGAAAGCAAAAGTAGCGCAATACAGATTGAATTGTACAGTTAATTCGGCGCATGAGGCAGGTTCATTCATACAAGGTATACATAGCTTTTGAAAATCCCTGTACAGGCATTTGCTTCACATTCAATTTTTAGCCTGTAAAAAAAGCCCCTTCGTTATGAAGGGGCTGGTAATTCAGTGAATAATTTATTGAGGTGACTGTATTATTTGATCAATACCAGTTTTTGAGAAACAACTTCATTATTAACATAAACCTGTATCACATAAACACCGCTGCTGTATCTGTCAAGCCCGGTCAACTGAATGGTATTGTTACCTTTTGATACTTTCTGATCTTTCAGCAATACCAGCTTACCGTTATCATCAATTAGCCTGATGTTAACTGATGATTCTTTTTCTGCAACGAAAGAGATTGAAACATTCTCTTTTGCCGGGTTAGGCACAATCGTTAAACCGGTTTTGTTCAGCTGTTTACGTATCAGCAATATATTGCTGTATTGCACTTCGCCGGCTTTGCCAATAACCTTGATGCGGTAGTAAATCACATCACTGTTTACATTGCTTACATCGTCAGTAAAGGCAAGGTCTTCTATTGTATTTAACCGTATATTTTTAGTAACCGTGCCTGTTTTGATAAAGGTATTATTGTTTATACTTCGCTCCACTTCAAAATGATCCACTTCTTTGTCTGCAATCACTTTCCAGCTAAGTAATACCTTCTGCGCCTGTAATACGCCTGTAAGGTTTAAGAACTTGACCGGAAGTACATATCCCGAGTAACGCCAATCCCTGTCTGTTTGGTAGCCCCATGTTTTTTGTACAGTACATCTTGAGCCTGGTGTTGGGTCGCCTGTAAATGAGCCGCTGGCTCCCATGCGGTATGATGTGCCTTTGATATTCGTTACCGAAGTTAACGAGTCAAATCTGTTGTCGAGCCCGTCACCGTCAGTATCAAGACCAGTAAGGGTTACATTATCATCAGCTATACCATTCAGGTTAAAATCATTTCCTTCTACGCGGTCAGTTAATCCATCTGCATCGCTGTCAGTATCTCTGTAATCTGGTGTGCCATCACCATCGTGATCGTAAACCAGTATACCGGAGCCACCGAAGGCTGCAGGAAGATTATCATAAGGCAGTGCCAGCCCATCGCCATCGGCATCGGTCAATAATGGCAGCTTATAACCTGCTGTTGTCTGGCCTTCTATATTATCAGGTATACCATCATCGTCCGAATCGATATCCAGGTAATCTGGTTTGCCATCCGCATCGGTACTTCTTAAATTTAAAGACCCCAATGAAGAAACAGAGGTTGACCAGCCGTTTGCACCTATTGTACCATCTACCTTGCCATCGAAATTTGCGTCAGGTAGACCAGCTTCAATTACGTCCACAATTCCATCACCGTCACTGTCCATATCGTAGGCGTTTGGCCGCAGATCCCTGTCCATGTTTTTATTAGGCCAGCTATCAGCCCTGCCATCATTATTACCATCAGTTCCGGTTAATATTAATGCCCCTGCGTTGATATAACTGTCATGCAGGCCATCACCGTTCACATCGGTAAATCCATCTACTTTACCGTTATTGTTTGTATCTGGTGCACCGGCTTCCACAATATCAGGAATGCCATCGTTGTCGCTGTCCAGGTCAAGGAAGTTAGGAATACCATCTCCATCAAGATCAACGGATCCTAATCCT
>JBJTMN010000485.1:0-6913 GCA_046070545.1 Ferruginibacter sp. | reverse complement strand
CTTTAAGCGGCGACCTTACCACCAACGATAAAATAAGGCAACGCAGCAGCGGAGGCCCCATCACCAAAGACAATACGGGCGTAGAAGTGTATTGTACCATTTTTACCGCTGCAGAATCGGTTTTGGAAAAAGACCTGTTGTGGACCGGCAGCGATGACGGACTTATACATGTGAGTAAAGACGGTGGTAAAAACTGGGAAAATGTAACACCCAAAGAAGCCGGACAGTGGATGATGTGGAACTGCGTTGAAACCGATCCTTTTAAAAAAGGCAAAGCCTATTTTGTGGGTACAAAATATAAGAGCGATGATTTTGCACCGTATATTTTTAAAACAGAAGATTATGGAAAAACCTGGACAAAGATCGCCAACGGAATTGGTGCCATGCATTTTGCAAGGTGTATACGGGCAGATAAAAGAAGATCAGGATTGCTGTATTGCGGCACAGAATATGGCATGTATATCAGTTACGATGATGGGCTAAACTGGAAACCTTTTCAGCTGAATTTACCGATGGTGCCTATTACCGATCTGACCATTAAAGAAAATGACCTGGTCGTTGCCACGCAGGGAAGGGCTTTTTGGGTAATTGATGACCTGACTCCGATTCAACAAAAGGATTACAGCATACTCAATAAAAATGTCTTTGCCTTTGGCGTAAATGAGGCATACAGATACGATGGGTATCAAAATCCAAATCCTAAAAATGCGGGCATGAATCCACCAAACGGGGTTGTCATTAATTACTTCCTGAAACAGGTTTCTGATTCTGCTAAAATAAGCATTGATGTACTGGATAAGAATAAAAAACTCATCAAATCCTTTTCAACCAAAGCAAAAGAAAAGGAAGATAAGATTGATGTAAGCACCGGAATGAACCAGTTTGTATGGAATATGTTGTATCCGCCTGCAGAAAAAGCAGAAGGGCAAATACTATGGCATGGAACTGTACCGGGCCCCAAAGCCGCACCGGGACAATACTTTTATAAGATCAAAGCGGACAAAGATTCTGTTGAAGGGAATTTTGTTATAAAGGCAAACCCGGTATATAATTTATCGCAGCAGGATTATGAGGAGCAGTTCAATTTCCTGATCGCTGTGCGGGATAAGTTTAACGATATACAAAAAGCGGGAAAGAACATCCGGGATATCCGCAGGCAGATAAACGATTTTATAGATAAGCAGGGAAAAGATGTACCTAAAGAAATTAAACAGCAGGCTGATACCATCAACAAACAAATGACGTCGATTGAAGAAGCCCTGCACCAGACCAAGGCCAAAAGCGGGCAGGATGTGTTGAATTTCCCGATCCGTTTGGATGATAAGATCTCAGGTCTGTATGATTTTGCAGCAAGCGGAAATGCAGCCCCGGCAAAACAGGTTAAGGAAGCATTTGCAGAACTGGGCGGCCAGGCAGATGTTCAGCTGAACAAGCTTAAAAAGATCATGGATGAAGACCTGGTAAAATTCAATGCCATGATCAGGGAAAAAGCATTGCCGGTTATTGGGGTAAAGAAAGATTGATGCCGGAAGTAAGTTAATCATCCCACAAAGCCGCTAAGGGCACAAAATATTTTTTCTTTGTGTACTTTGTTTCTTTGTGGGATATTTTTTTAATAAACGGGATACTTATCTTTGGGCATGAACCTGAAAGCATTTTTTTCTTCTTTTATAACCAAATTCATTTTTGTAAAACGTGCATTTGGCAATAAGCCATTTAAACTACTGGATATTGGTGCCGGCAACCACTCTGCCACCAAAGCAAAGCGTGTTTTTCCGGATTGTGAATACCATGGGGTTGATATGGAGCGGGATTATAATAATACCGGTGATGATCTTAAACTGATGGATGCTTTTTATGAAATGGATCTTACAAAACTCGATTTCTCAGCAATTCCCGATAATTATTTTGACGTTATTTTAATGGCGCATGTAATTGAGCCTTTGTACAATGGCGATGAAGTTGTTAAAGGGTTATTGCCCAAGCTTAAAAACGGTGGATATATTTATATGGAATACCCGGGTGAAAAAAGCACCCGTTTACCCAGCATGGAAGGCACTTTGAATTTTAAAGATGATATAACACATGTACGGGTTTACTCCGTTAAAGAATTATCAGCGTTGGTTCAGGCAAATGGATGTACTGTTTTAAAAGCCGGCATGCGCAGGAATACCTGGTTCCTGATGGCAATGCCTTTCAGAATGATCAAATGCTGGGTGAGCGGGAAAAAATTACAGGGCAATATTTTTTGGGACCTGCTGGGCTTTGCAGAGTTTGTGTGGGCAAAGAAGTTATGAGTCTGGGGTTTGTTGTTTGTGGTTGGGCAGTATGCTTGCTACATCATTTGTCTCTTTCATAAACACCCTGTTATAATCACAAACCTAAAACTACAAACCACAAACTAATCTAACAGATCCGGCCTTCTCTCTTCTGTTCTCTTAACAGCCTGTTCATGCCGCCATTCGTCAATCAATTTATGATTACCACTCATTAAGATTCCGGGTACTTTCCATCCGCGGAACTCCTCGGGCCTGGTGTAAACAGGGGGTGCCAGTAAATTATCCTGGAATGAATCTGTCAATGCAGAAGTTTCATCATTCAGCACACCGGGTATCAGCCGGCCGATGGCATCCACCAGCACCGCAGCTGCCAGTTCGCCGCCGCTTAATACATAATCACCAATAGAGATTTCTTTGGTCACAAAATGATCCCTGAACCGTTGATCAATTCCTTTATAATGCCCGCAGATGAACAGTAAATTATTCTTTAATGAAAAACCATTTGCCATTTGCTGGTTAAAAGTTTCACCATCGGGGGTTAAAAAAATAATTTCATCGTAAACAGTTTCTTTCTGTAAATGCTCGACAGCATTCACCAGTGGCTCTATCATCATGACCATGCCGGCGCCTCCGCCGAAGGCGTAATCATCTACCTGCGCTCTGGCATAGGTAGTGTGGTCCCGTAAATTAATTACGTTCACTTCCAGCAAACCCTTGTCTCTTGCTCTTTTCATAATGGAATGAGAAAAAGGGCTGTCTAATAAATTGGGGACAACAGATATGATATCAATCTTCATGGCACAAAGAAAATGAATAATGCACAAGGAACAAGGAATTTTGAACATTGTGGTATTTAACTCCGCTCGTCATTCAAAATCCTTTATTCGGTATTTAAAAATCCATAAAACCTTCCAGGTCTCTTTTATCCTTCTTCGTTGGTCGTCCCTGTTTGCTCATTCTTTTTCCGGTATGAAAAACAGCGGCCTGAAATTGTATGCGGTCCAGTTCTTCAGCCGGGGTAATGTCTTCGTAAAATTTTATAGCTTCGCTGTATTGAACTCTTTTAAACAACAGGCCGGTTACTTTTATAACCCAGCGCTTGTTTTCAGTCTTTACCTCATACTCATCGCCTACCTGTACCGAGCGGCTTGCCTTCGTATTTTCCCGGTTGAATTTAACCTTTCCGTTATCACAGGCATCGCCCGCCTGGCTACGGGTTTTAAACAGCCGGATGGCCCATAAATACTTATCCAGCCTTAACTTTTCCTTTTCCATTTTGGCAAAAATAAATGCTTTTAATGCAAAGCTGGCTAAAGGTTGGGGTAATTGTGTATTTTTAGTTTTTAAAACTACCGGATATGTCATTTTTCAGGATCAGAATTCTAATAATATTTATTTGTGCTGCCCAATTTGCTATAGCACAGAACAGGGGCAAAATTAACTGGACCGTAGATGGAAATGCCTATACCAAAGTGAAAGATGGGAATATAATACAGGTAGATCCGGTTACTGAAGAAGAGACAGTTGTAGTAAGTAAGACAAAAATTGTTGATCCGGCAACCAATAAAGCGTTGCTACCACAATCGTACGAGTTTAACGGCAACTATACCCGGGTGCTGATCTTTACCAATACCGTTAAAGTTTGGCGCTACAACAGCATGGGCGATTACTGGCTCTATGATATCCTGGCAGACAGGTTAACCAGGTTAGGTAAAGGACTTGCACCTCAGTCTTTGATGTTTGCGAAATTTTCACCCGACGGAAAAAGTGTTGGTTATGTGAGTGAGCATAATATTTTTACTGAAGATATCAGCAGCGGCGAAATTACAAAGCTAACAAAAGACGGCACCCGTAAATTAATTAACGGAACATTTGACTGGGCATATGAAGAAGAGTTTGGCTGCCGCGATGGTTTTCGCTGGAGCCCCGATGGTAACCTGATCGCATTCTGGCAGGTGGATGCTACCAAGATACGTGACTATTATATGCTGAATACAACCGATAGCAATTATTCGCAGGTTATTCCTGTTGAATACCCAAAAGTCGGAGAGTCGCCTTCTGCCGTAAGAATAGGGGTGGTTAACGTGAACAACAAACGAATAAAGTGGATGAATATTGAGGGTGATCCGCAGCAGAATTATTTGCCCCGCATGGAATGGAGTGGCAAAAATGAACTGGTGGTACAGCAGCTTAACCGCAAACAACAGGAAAGCAAATTGTTGTATTGCAATACAAATGATGGAAGCACTACCACATTCTGGGCAGAGAGCAGTTCGGCCTGGGTTGATCTGAATGCTGATGACCCAAGCGGCTGGAACTGGATCAATAACGGCAAAGAATTTATATGGATCAGCGAAAAAGATGGCTGGAGGCATATTTATAAAATAAGCCGCGATGGACAAACAGAAGTAAAACTAACAACGGGGCCTTATGATATTGATGAAATAAAATGTATTGATGAAGCCAATAACCTGATCTACTTTACAGCATCGCCTTATAATGCAACACAGCTTTACCTGTATAAACTGAATATTGAAAAGCCAACTTTGCTAAACAAAATATTCAATGGTAAAAATATTACCAAGGAAGAATTTGATGCCGTGTATGCCAATGGCAGGGATGGTACACATGGGTACCAGATATCTCCCAATGGAAAATTTGCCTACCATACTTATTCAAGTCACAATACAGCACCGGTAAGAGAATGGCTTCGGTTACCACAGAATACACCGCTGAACGAAGCAAAAAGTATTGAAGCTACCGCAAAGGTCGACAGTACGGTTGACATAGAATTTATAAAAATAAAAACAGAGGATTCAATAACACTGAATGCCTGGATAAACAGGCCAAAGAATTTTGATTCAACTAAAAAATACCCGGTAGTATTTTATGTGTATGGTGAGCCCGCAGCGTCAACTGTAAGAGATGCCTGGGGAGCACAGAATAATTTTTTATATAAGGGCGATATACGTGCAGACGGGTACATACAGGTAACGATCGATAATCGTGGTTCGCCTGTATTGAAGAGTGCAGCATGGCGCAAATCTATTTACCGGAAAATCGGCGATGTTAATATCACAGACATGGCGAAGGGTTTTGCAAAACTGCTGGAAATGAAACCTTATATGGACAAGGAAAGAACAGCTGTATGGGGCTGGAGCGGTGGTGGTTCATCTACACTGCACCTGCTGTTCAGGTATCCCGACCTGTTTCAAACAGGCATAGCCATTGCTGCAGTAGCAAACCAGTTATTTTACGACAATATCTACCAGGAACGATATATGGGACTTCCACAGGAGAACCGGGAAGATTTTGTTAACGGATCGCCGGTAACCTACGCAAAAAACTTAAAAGGAAATTTGCTGTACATACATGGCACCGGCGATGATAATGTGCATTTCAGCAATGCAGAACTGCTGGTGAATGAACTGATCAAATACAACAAACAGTTTCAGTATATGGCTTATCCCAACAGGTCGCACAGCATATCTGAAGGGGCAGGTACTTTTGAGCACCTTAGCACTTTATACACCAATTATTTAAGGCTTCATTGTCCTCCGGGGGCAAAATAAACAGTCAGGCTGAAATATTAATAGATACGCCCTTTTAAACGGGCGTATTTTTGTATATAACGGGGTTTTACTTTAGTAAAAGGCCAAAAACAGTAAAATGCAATAACAAATTATTTAAACTAATAGTTATTTAATTTGCAGGATTATACTCAACTTTGCGCTAACAAAAACTATTACATGAGAAAACTAATGCTTCTGCTTGGCCTGGTGCTGGGCTCCATGGCGCTTCATGCGCAAAAAAGTTATACTGTACTGGTAACAGATTCCAAAACGGGTAACCCGGTCACGAATGCTTCAGTGAAAGTCAAATCATCAGGTAAAGGTGCAGCAACCAATGCAACAGGCACTTTAGTTATCTCTGCATCTGCAGGAGATATACTGGAGATAAGCTGTATTGGATATGCAAGCCAGGAAGTTACCCTGGCAGCACCTGCTTCTGTTTCTGTTGTGTTAACGCCCACCATTATCGACTTTAGCGATGTGGTAGTAGTAGGTACCCGTGGTGCACCCCGTGCTAAAATTGAAACAGCAGTACCGGTAGACGTGATCCGTATCAACCAGGTTGGTTTGCCAACTGCAAAGATGGATCTTACATCTGCCTTAAATATGGCAGCTCCTTCATTCAATTACAATAAACAAAGTGGTGCAGATGGTGCCGATCACGTAGACTTGGGAACATTACGTGGCCTTGGCCCCGATCAGACCCTGGTTTTAATAAACGGTAAACGCCGTCACCAGACTGCCTTTGTAGCTTTATTTGGAACAAGGGGAAGAGGTAATTCCGGTGCCGATCTGAACGCATTTCCGCAATCAGCTGTTGATCGTATTGAAATTTTGCGTGATGGCGCATCGGCTCAATATGGTTCGGATGCAATGGCTGGTGTGATGAATATTGTTCTGAAAAAAGACGTTAATCACTGGTCTATTAATACAGGCTGGGCTGGTTATTATGATCATAAATTCAATGCAGCAAAATTCAATGATGGTAATCAATATTATTCGGGAAGTAAAATTGACGGAAACACTTTCACCTTTTCTGCAAACGGTGGTTTGCCCATTGGT
>JBJTMN010000484.1:0-4589 GCA_046070545.1 Ferruginibacter sp. | reverse complement strand
CTGCCTAAAATTTTTATACAATTAAAAGGAGTAACTGGCCGGTTTTTTTATCAGGTGTCTGACCACTACGCAAACACTTATTATTTCAGTGTATTAGCATATCAGATAGCTTTTAAAAAATTGAAGTATTCGTAGTGCCCTGGCACCTATTTAAACGCCGGATGAAATTGGTGCAAAGTATTCCGCAAATATTCCCTGTCTAAATGGGTGTAAATTTCTGTAGTGGTAATGCTTTCATGTCCCAGCATTTCCTGTACGGCCCGCAGATCTGCGCCACCTTCTACCAGGTGTGTGGCAAAGGAATGCCGGAAAGTATGTGGGGAGATACTTTTTTCAATACCGGCCTTTTTGGCCAGTGCTTTCAGCAGTACAAAGATCATCACCCGGGTAAGTTTACTTCCGCGGCGGTTTAAGAACAATATATCTTCCTGCCCGGGTTTTATGTTTATATGAATGCGGATATTATTTTTATAGATATTGATGTACTTGATAGCATCGCTGCCAATGGGCACCAGTCTCTCCTTATCTCCCTTACCGATCACCCGCACAAAGCCAATATCCAGGTGCAGGCAGCTGATACGCAGGTTTACCAGTTCACTCACCCGTAAGCCGCAGCTGTACAGGGTTTCCAGTATGGCTTTGTTACGGCCGCCTTCTGGTTTGCTCAGGTCTATCTGTGCGATGATACGTTCTATCTCATCAAAACTTAAGGTATCGGGTAATGCTCTTTTTTGTTTGGGTGTTTCTAAAAGTGCCGTTGGGTTTGCCGTTACGATCTGTTCCATATAACAATAAGCATAAAAACTACGCAGTCCCGATATGATTCTCGACTGCGAAGTGATCGTCATGCCCAGTTCGCTGATCCATTGCACAAATTGCTCCAGGTCTTTCAGCTCCAGTTCCTGCGGTGTTACCATTTTATTGGTGGCCTGTAAATAACCGGTTAGTTTATCAATGTCACGCAGGTATGCTTCCACTGAGTTATCGGCCAGTGATTTTTCCAGTTGAAGCCAGGCTTTAAATCCTTTTTTATAGGTTTCCCACATGATGGTAGTACAGGTTTATGGTAAGAATGAGGAATAAATTGAATTATACACTATTTTCGCAACCTCAATTTCGTTAATAGTTATCAATATACAATATGCAGCCAGTTAATCTTCGTTCATTCAAACAAAAAGTACGGTACAACAAAAAAGCATTCAGGAGTTTTTTAAATAAACTATTAAAGAATCAGCCACGTGGACTGGATAAGCTGACCGCTTCTCTTGAACCGGAAGTATGGAAAGAGATCGATTGCCTGAGCTGTGCCAATTGCTGCAAGACCATGACGCCGACCTACACCACGGCAGACATCAAAAGGATTGCTGCTCATTTTGGTCAAACGCCGCAGGAATTCAAAGATCAGTGGCTGATGTTTGAAAAAAAGGAAAAGGACTGGCAAAATAAAAAACAGCCCTGCCAGTTTTTAAATTTAAAAGATAACAAGTGTTCCATCTACGAAATACGCCCGCTTGACTGTTCCGGCTTTCCGCATCTGCCCAGGAAGAAGATGGTTGATTATATGCATGTGCATAAACAGAATCTTGAGTACTGCCCGGCAACGTATAAGCTGGTGGAAAAAATGCAGGCTGCACTTAATGGATAATTCTCAACGGATAATTGATTAATTGATAATGGATAATGTTTTTGGATGAAGTAGTTTTCACATTATCAGTCACCCCATTATTCATTATTTCAGTATCAATTATCCATTATAAATACACATCTTCAATCAAAAAATATTCCACCGGTTCATCTTTTAAAATAGTTATTGAAAGCACGTCGAACTGTATTCTTTTCCATTGTGGCTGCTGATATAAATATTCTTCGGCGGCATTGATAAGATTCTGAATTTTCTTCCTGTCTACATTTTCTTCAGGATGACCGAATTTTCGTGTTCTCCGGGTCTTTACTTCCACAAAATGCAGTATGCTGTCTTTTTCGGCAATGATATCCACTTCCCAACGGCCGTAACGCCAGTTCTGATGCAGGATATGGTATCCTTTTTCTGAAAGGTAAATTGCCGCCAAAGCCTCGCCTGTATTGCCTGTAAGATTGTGATCTGCCATCTTTCAAAGGTATATCTTTACATAATTAACAGTATGAGGACAACTGCTTTTATAAAATGCCTGCTGAAAAACTATTATTGCTTATTTTTGCCTAAAGCATACAAAAAATGAACAAACAAAACAGAACTACATTAATTACTGCCGTTTTATTGGTTGTGATTGCAGCAGTAAGCAGGGTGATCCTGTATCCACATAATTTCAGTCCAATCATTGGCATGGCAGTTTTTGCAGGTGCAGCCATTAAAGACAGGAAACTGGCTTTTGCCTTGCCGCTTTTATCTATGTTCCTGGCCGATGTATTATTTGAAGTGTTAACCATTGCACCCGGTTTCTGGGGATGGGGTCAGTTAGTGGGTTATGGAATTCTAGCTTTGATAACTGTTATTGCTTTCAGCATGAAAAAGATCAGCGTATTTACAGTAGCAGGTTATTCCATAGGATCTTCTTTATTATTTTTCTTCCTGTCAAATTCAGCATTCTTTGTTTTTGATAACCCCATTTATCATACCTATACACAGGACTTTAACGGCTACATAGCAACCCTGGCAGGCGGCTTACCATTCCTTAAAAATGGTATTGTTGCTGACCTGGTTTACAGCACGGTACTGTTCGGCACATTCTTCCTGGTACAGCGTTATGCTTTTAGCCGGAAAGAAGTTGCTGCTTAATGCATACAAATATTTTTTTGAGAAACACCTGCCGGCTGGCGGGTGTTTTTTTATAACAAGGCCTGCGCTTCTTCATAACCTTCGTCAACCGCCAGGTGTTTGCCGTCAGCAGCGCTGGTTGCCAGTTCATCGCAGCGGTTATTGAACGGATTATCGGCATGGCCCTTTACCCATTTTAGTTTTACGTTCATCTTTTGGGCAAGATGATAGTAGCGGGTCCAGAGGTCTTTGTTTTTTTTACCACCTTTAAAATTGGTCTTCATCCAGTTCTTCAGCCAGCCTTCCTCAATGGCTTTAACAACATACTGACTGTCTGAATAAACAACCACCGGTAATTCTTTTTTGGTAATAGCCTCCAGCCCGGTAATAACGGCCAGTAATTCCATGCGGTTATTGGTGGTAAGCCGGTAGCCTTTCGACATTTCCTTGCGGTGGTTATTGTACATGAGGATGACGCCAAAACCGCCGGGGCCGGGATTTCCACGGGAAGAGCCATCGGTGTAAATTTTTATTTCGGGCATAGATTGTTCATTTTGTCTTTGGGCTAAAGCCCGGTGCAAGCTAATTATTTTTATTCCTGCCCTGAAGCCCAGGGCAACCACAGAACCAAAAAATTTAAAGTTGATGGTTAAAGAAATATTTCAAATCCCTCCTGGATTTTATCTGTATTTTGAGTTGCTCCGGCCTTCAGGCCTGAGATGCAAGGTTGATATAAAATGGGCTTTAGTCCAATATACTACACCTGGAACACCCCCGTCTTAAACTCTGCAATATCCGGGTTATGGTCTGCTGCTGCAATACCTTCCGATATCATTTTTCTTGTTTCTCCCGGATCTATGATGGCATCAATCCAAAGCCGGGCACCTGCGTAAAAAGGCGTGGTCTGCGAATCGTAGCGGTCTATCAGGTTTTTCAGCAGTTCCTGTTCCCGTTCTGGCGTAATCACTTCTCCTTTATTTTTTAAAGTGGCCACCTGTATCTGTAACATGGTCTTGGCTGCCTGCTCGCCGCCCATTACGGCGATCTTTGCTGTGGGCCAGGCATAAATAAAACGGGGATCATAGGCCTTGCCGCACATGGCGTAGTTGCCTGCACCATAACTGTTACCCACAATGATGGTGATCTTGGGCACCACGGAATTGGCAACTGCATTCACCAGCTTGGCACCGTCTTTTATGATGCCGCTGTGTTCGCTGCGGCTGCCCACCATAAAGCCGGTAACATCCTGTAAAAAAACAAGCGGTATTCTTTTTTGATTGCAGTTCATGATAAAGCGGGCAGCTTTGTCGGCGCTGTCGTTGTAAATAACACCACCCAGCTGCATTTCGCCTTTTTTGCTTTTTACGATGAGTCGCTGGTTGGCAACGATGCCCACGGCCCAGCCATCTACGCGGGCATAGCCGCAAACAATGGTCTTGCCGTAATCTTCTTTAAAAGGATCAAAACTGTCCTTATCCACAATACACTTCACCAGGTCTGCCATATCATAAGGCTTGGTATTGCCGGCACTCATGATGCCATACACTTCGCCATTATTCTTTTCAGGTGCTTTGGGTTCAATACGATCGAAGCCGGCTTTTTTATGATGCCCCAGTTTGTTCATGATCTTCTTCACCTGGTCCAGGCATTCCTCTTCGGTCTTGAATTTATAATCCGCAATACCGCTGATGGAATTATGTGTATCGGCACCGCCCAGGGTCTCACTGTCAACATCTTCACCAATGGCAGCTTTTACCAGATAGGGGCCAGCCAGGTAAATAGAGCCATTGCCTTCCACCATCAGTGTCTCATCACTCATGATAGGCAGGTAAGC
>JBJTMN010000483.1:0-3765 GCA_046070545.1 Ferruginibacter sp. | reverse complement strand
CTGATCGTATCCCCTTTAAAACTGATACCACCCAGGCTGTAAGTTATATTCCACACGGTAAATGCTGCGGCAGATGAATTCTGGTCAGGTATTCCCGTAAAATCATTCCAGGTTAGTGGCCTGTTCTTATTTACAGCATTGATAAGAATGTCCTGCGAAAATGCAACTGAACTTGAACAGATCAACAGCGTAAAATAAATATATCTCTTCATTAAAAAATCCCGTTCTTTTCAATTCCGGTTCTTAAAATTCCTTCATCAGTCTGGTAAGAACCTCCACGCTGCTTATTGGTAAAGCATTGTATAGCGAAGCCCTGAAGCCGCCAACAAGTCGGTGGCCCTTAATACCAACAATGCCGTTTTCTTTGGTATAGTTCAAAAACTCTTCTTCTCTTCTTGCATCATTCATGACGAAGCAAACATTCATTTTGCTTCTGTCTTCTTTATTGGCAGTGCCGGTAAAGTGGGGGCTTTGGTCAATAGCAGCATATAACAGGGCGGCTTTTTCATTATTTATTTTTTCAATGGCGGCTACACCACCTTGTGCCTTTAACCACCTGAGTGTAAGCATACATACATATATGGCAAATACAGGTGGTGTGTTTAACATGCTGCCTTCCTTAATATGGTTACGGTAATCCAATATAGTGGGTATGGTACGTTTAACTTTTCCTAAGATATTTTTATTAACTACCACCAGGTTTACGCCGGCAGGCCCCATGTTTTTTTGTGCCCCGGCATAAATAAGATCAAAGCTGTTAAAATCCAACACCCTGCTTAAGATATCACTGCTCATATCTGCAACCAGGCTGTTGCTGGTTTTAGGTATCTTTTGCCATTGCGTGCCATAAATCGTGTTGTTGGTGGTAATGTGCAGGTATTTGGAATCGTTTGGTACTGCAAAATCCTTCGGAATGAAACTGAAATTACTTTCCTTGCTGCTGCAAACAATTTCAACCTTGCCAAAAAGCTTCGCTTCTTTAATGGCTTTGGTGCTCCATACGCCGGTATCGGTAAATGCAGCGGTTTCTTTATCATCCAGCAAATTAATGGGCACCTGCATAAACTGGGTTGATGCGCCCCCGTGCAGGAATAAAACCTCATGATCATCATCCAGCAGCATCAGTTCTTTCACCAATCCTCTTGCTTCATCCATTACTTCCTGAAAAATGGATGTACGGTGGCCAATCTCTAAAATTGATAAGCCTGTATTATTGAAATTGAGTATTGCCTGCGATGCTTCTTCAAAAACTGATCTTGGTAAGATAGAGGGCCCTGCATTAAAATTGTGAATCACGGTTTGCCGGAATTTTGCGATTAAAAATAAGTAAGCTGCAAAAATACAAAATAAAAACTCCTTGCCGGTTGTTTATAATAACCGGATATGGAAAAATTTGTCAGTAAGAATTATAGCTGAGTAGAAGAAAAGTATCAGCAAGAGGCTGATGAGGTTAAAACGTTTAGTGTATCTGTACTTTTGATTGATCGTAAAAACCAAAAAGAACAGGAATACACTCACGATCAGCGGAAGCGTAAACTTACCCCAGCCCAGGTATGTGCTTATCCTGGCTTCGTCGTTAGGGTTACTGAAACTTAGTATCATGGCTGTTAACCGCATAAAGAAAGGGGTAAGCAACCAGGGGTATAAAAAATAGTTATCGTATTTCTTCAACAAAAAATAAAAAATAAGTCCCTGAACAATGGTGAATAAGGGGCCGGCAGCACTTACCACAACATAGTGCCAGTCCTTCAGGTAAAAGCCATTTTCCGGGTAACCGGAATTTAATGTCATGGCCATTTTATTTCCCAGCCATTCACCGGTAAAAAAATGCGTTAACTCATGCAGTTCAAAAGTTAGAAAAACAGCAATGGCAATGACCAGCAGATATTTAAAATTTATTTGCAATACTGTTTGTTTATACAATAGTAACTAATCTTCGCTTCTGCCGATCATTTTACCACCGGAACTCCATTGTTTGTTCAGGTTTTCAAATTCTTTCCTATCGGCATCAGAAAATTTCTGATCAACCAGTCTCTTCAGATCTGGCTGGCCCGCATTGACCCAGGCCGTATACCAGAAAGATGCAATGGCATAGATCGATTGCTGCATGCGCCTTTCGATCATGCCATCCAGCATTTTATTATAAGCAATGGTAAAGGCAGATGAATATTGGCGGATCGTTTTGCCGTTCCTGTTCTCAAAGGCATATTTTTTATCGTCGGGAAATTTTTTGGTAAGCTCAAGTTCATATGCCAGCACCGTATCAGCTGCTGCTGCGCTTTCTAAAACCCTTTTCCAGATAAAGTCTCCCGGGTTTTGAATGTATTCTGCCTTGCCAATAAAAAAATCAAACTCTTTTTCTGCCAGCAGCTCCGGTACCCGGCTTTCCCAAAAACCATGAACACCCCTTTGATTGGTGAGCTGCCCGTTGTGATTGCTGCTGGCATGCAGGGGAACATGCGCATCTGAAATATAATGGCCCATTTCTGCACTGCATTTCATGATCTGGCTGAAATTTTTTGCCTTAAATGCATCGGTTAACCTGTACAGCATGTTTTGTACATACCAGGGTACAATGCCATGTTGTTTTAAAGAGTCTTCTCCGAATTTTTCAGCAGCGTCCTTCCATTTCCTGGGTAAGCCGGCATATGGATACACACCGTAATGGTCAATATCTATATAATGCCGGGGCCCTTCATCAGGTACTGCATACCTTCTTTTATCAGGATCAACTGCATGTTCACTCAGGAAGCTGATATTGGGTTTGTACAATACCATCATTTCGGGCGGCAGCAAAAAAACAGCGTAGTAATTAATTTTCTGATGGGCGTAGAATCCCCAGCAGTAAACGTTTTGGGCTGGCAGTATTAAAATAAAAAACAGCAGTAAGGGTAGAATAGCTTTTTTCATGGGTACATTATTAAGCTACTTAAATATACAGCTTTTTTATTTTTTTGTTTCGTCTTCGTCAATATCAGTAACGCCGCCGCTTACAGCAAACTTCATGGTTTGTGAAGCGCTGATGTTATCAATAAGTTTTACCCTGTTCTTAGGAATAACATATACATTGCCGGCAATGGAGTATGCCATTGGTACATATACAGTTACATAGTCCTTCAGGCCAAAGTCTTCCATATCTTCCCGGGTAATGAAGCCAAATCGCCACACGTCATTATCATCCACATTGGCAAGTACGTGTTTGGTAAATTTTTTATTCTCCCCGGCAAATGCTTCAAAAAAATCCCGGGTAGTGGCGTAAATATGTTTGATACCCGGGGTTTTCTCCAGCAGCTTATCAAAAAAGCTCAAAAAGCGGCTGGTGATAAAGAAGGAACTGAAGTAGCCAATAGTGATCAAAACGGCTATGATTATGATAAAGCCAATTCCGTAATTTCTTACATGTACCAGGCCTTGTGCATCTGTATAGGTAAAAATGGGGATCAGGCTGTCAATGGAAGAAACTGCCCAATAAATAAAATAGGCGGTAATGGTAACCGGGCCTAAAATAAGCAACCCCTGTAAAAAATACTGGAGTAGTTTTTTATAGTTAAAAGGCTTGTTCATACGTAGTTGTTTAACCTGGCAAAGATAACTGTTTAAGAAGCTTTGTGTTAAAATGCCTTTGGTCAGCTTATTGAACCGCTTATTAAAAAATTGTTACGAATTGTAAAAAAAGACGATTAACTACCAATGTGGTACAGGGGAATGAGGTTATTGGCTAACAAAAGGTTTATTGTATGTAAAGATTTATGTCTTTGGTTATGA
>JBJTMN010000482.1:0-2629 GCA_046070545.1 Ferruginibacter sp. | reverse complement strand
CCCTGACTTTTGTTCCGGCAGGCAAGGGTGATAAAAAATACAACTAATTTATAGTTTTCATTTATATTTATATTCATTCCCGTTAACCCAAACTATAACACAATGAAACAGCTGCTGCTATTGATCGTGATCCATACGTGTTTTGGCGCACAGGCACAAAAAGTGTTAATTGGATACAATTTTTCTTCCGACTATAATTACAGAACATTAAAAAACAGCGATGGCAGTTCTTCGGCAAACGTAATAATTAAAACAAGGAATGATCAGGAGATTGCCCGTTTTGGCTATACCACCGGGTTGAATGTTTGTTTCGGTATTTCAAAACAACTTGCATTAGAAACAGGCATCCAGTACAGCAATAAAGGTTACCGCACCAGTAATAAGGACCTTGTTTACTTTCCGCCAGATCCAACAGCGCCTGTAAAAGCAAAATTTGTGTATGCTTATCAATACCTCGGTATTCCCATAAAAGCAACATTCTTCTTCGGCAAAGGCAATCTCCGTTTTGTAACGGGTATCGGTTTTACAACCAATCTCCTGTTAAATATAAAGAACACTGCCACCTATGAATATGCAAATGGCAGCACAGAGAAAAAGACACAATCCTCAACATCCGGCTTTAACAAGGTAGATCTTTCGCCCATGGTGAGTGCAGGTTTTCAATACAAACTCAATAATAAAATACATATATCTGCAGAACCAACTTTCAGGTATGGATTGATAAAAACAAAAGATGTATCCATAACTGAGAAACTATGGAATGTGGGGTTGAATATGGGATTGTATTATGTGTTGAAGTGAACCAGTTTTTCTTTCATTAATTTAATAAAGTATTTTAACAGCCATGCTATCAATTCAGCAAGTTTCGGGTTTTATCCGGCCCTGCAGCGTTGTGCTTTTGTACCATCATGACAGACTACGAAAAAATAGAAAAGGCCATCATTTACTTAAAGGAGCATTTTAAAGAACAGCCGGGCCTGGATGAGGTTGCCCGGCAGGTGTATGTAAGCCCTTATCATTTTCAAAGATTATTTACCAACTGGGCCGGCGTTAGCCCCAAAAAATTTCTGCAGTTCTTAAGTGTTGAGTATGCAAAGGGATTGCTTAAGCAAAACCTGCCACTGGCCGATGTAAGTTTTGAAACAGGTTTATCGGGCACCGGCAGGCTTCACGATCTGTTCATTGGTATTGAAGGCATGACACCCGGCGAATTTAAACAGGGTGGCGAAGCATTGAATATTCATTACAGTTTTGCAGAAACGCCCTTTGGCAATATCATCATTGCCTCTACCGCAAAAGGCATTTGCAAACTGGCTTTTGCAGCTGATGATCAGCAGGCGATTCGAGACCTGCATCATGATTTTCCTAAAGCAACACTTATTCAAAAGACCGATCTGCTGCAGCAGGATGCATTGCGTTTTTTTACCGGTGACTGGAGCGATCTTACAAAAGTAAAACTGCATTTAAAGGGTACTGCCTTTCAGCTAAAGGTATGGCAGTCACTGTTGAAAGTACCATTCGGGCGTGTAACAACCTATGCATCCATTGCTGCGGATATTGAGAGTCCGGCTGCTGCAAGGGCCGTTGGTAGTGCCATTGGCAGCAACCCGGTAGCTTTTTTGATTCCCTGTCATCGTGTTATTAAATCAACCGGTATTAGCGGCGAATATCATTGGGGCAGCAACCGCAAAACAACTATCCTGGCCTGGGAAGCCGCCAGGTCTGCTGTATAAAAAAATCCACAAGTATCGGGTTGTTCATTCTTCACAAAGCCATCAACTTTACACAATAAAAAACAAGACATGCAGAATTTTAAAATTGTACCGCTCAGCAAAGCGTATGCAGATAAGATACGATCAACAAAAACAGATGATCTTGGACATGAAGTGGTTGAGCAAATTGCTACCGGCAAAGGCCCCTGCCGGGTTTCACTTAAACCATTCAATGTAGGAGAAGATAGCCGTTTATTGCTGTCTCATAGTCCCTTCCCTATTGACAATGCCTTTAACCAGCCGGGCCCCATATTCATTCATAAAAAAGTAGTGGAGCCTTATGATGACATCTATCGTTTTCCACCGGAGATCAAGGCAGATAAAAAGCATTTTCCCTTATCATTGGTTGGCTATAACACAGCACAGCAAATGGTATATACCCGCCAGGTAGGAGATAGAGATGTGGATGAGATGATCGTTTCCATCTTTAACAAACATCCCGAAGTGTTTTACCTGCATGCCCGTAATGCAGAAGCCTGTTGTTTTATTTGTAAGATAGAAAGATTGTAAAGTGTTCTACTCCCACCCGTTTGCCAGCACATCAGCAATATGCATGGTCTTGATGGGCAGGTTCTTGTTCTTAATAAATCCATCCAGTTGCATCAGGCAGCTTAGGTCTGTTGAGATGATATATTCAGCACCCGTAGCCAGGGCATTGTTCAGTTTCTGGTCGGCCATACCGGCTGAGATAGCTTCAAACTTTACGGCAAAGGTTCCGCCAAAGCCGCAGCAGGTTTCCACATCATTCATTTCAACCAGCTCAAGCCCTTTTACAAAACTTAATAATTTACGTGGGCCTGTTTTTATCTTACATTCACGCAGGGCTGCGCAACTATCATGGTACGTGGCTTTGCCGT
>JBJTMN010000481.1:0-2527 GCA_046070545.1 Ferruginibacter sp. | reverse complement strand
TTATTCCGGTCCACATATCTTTCAGAGGGTTTTTATTGCTAATTATTTTCAAGAATTTTCCTGTACTTCTTTTTTAGCTTGAAATTGTTCTTAGGTTCATCGCAGTAAGCTATTACTAATGTAGCTGCATTCTTGTCTACGTTCAGTGGGTTAGCAGCCTCCGCTTTGTTTTCAAGTGTGTATTTGGCCATGGCCGCTAGAAAAAGGCTGAACAAATTCAGGTCATCAGTAATATCTGATGCTTTGCCTTTCAAATAAAACTGGTAATCTTTAGTGCCTGTCATCCAGTCGTTCAGAAATTTTAAAGCACCTCCCCGATCGGTATCCACTTCCACAAAAGGAGTGGTTAATAAAAAATTGGCAGCCGAAAGCGCCATTTTTTCTGTTGCTTTATAGTCTGCAGGCTTTTCAAGCTTAATATCCCTGTAAGGAAATGACTGGGCTTCTGCTATGCAGCTAAAGCCAAGGAAACAAAGCAGGAACAGTATCTTACTCATCAGGTCAATTTTTTTGTTAAAACGTTCAATGAATAAAGATAAAGAGAATTTATAAGTGCTGTAAATTACGCACTTGTTTTAATTTACCGCTTCAAACAATTTTACATGAACCGCATCGACCGGGTTACTGCCATACTGATACAGCTGCAATCCAAAAGGGTTGTAAAAGCCCGGGAAATTGCCGACCGGTTTTCTATCAGCCTGCGTACGGTGTACCGGGATATAAAAGCACTGGAAGAATCAGGTGTGCCACTGGCAGGAGAAGCAGGTGTTGGGTACAGTATCATGGAAGGATATCGCCTGCCACCAGTAATGTTTACCCGGGAAGAAGCGATCGCATTTTTGACTGCTGAAAAAATGGTGGAGAAACTTACTGACCCATCTTCGGTGGAGCAATACCGGTCGGCCATGCTTAAAATAAAATCGGTGCTGCGGTATGCTGAAAAGGATCTGCTTGATGATATGTCGGCCTATATTGAAGTGGTTGATAACCCTTACCTGCCGGTAGCTGAAAATAAACCGGTACATCTGCAAACCATTCTTAAAAGTATTGCAGACAAAGAGGTACTGGATATCGGGTATTTTGCCAATCACTCGCAACAGTACAGCAACCGCAATGTGGAGCCGGTTGGTATTTATTACCAGGGAAGTTACTGGTACATGATCGCATATTGCAGACTGCGAAACGATTACAGGAGTTTCAGAACCGACCGTATCAGTTATATTAATGGTACAGGCGTGCATTTTGATAAACAGCATCCTTCGCTTAGATCATTCCTTAATCAAATGAAAACTGATCAGGAAATGTTTACCATTGTAATACAGGTTGATAAACAGGTCTTAAAATATTTTGGCGACCAGAAATACTATAATGGTTTTGTATCGCAGAAGGATGTGGGCGATAAAATGGAGATGACTTTTGTAACAGCATCTTTGAAGGGCTTTGCAAAATTCTATTTGCTCTTTGGTGAACATGCTGATATTCTCAGCCCGGCAGAGTTGAAGAGAATAGTAAAGAAAAATATAAAAGCTATTTCAAAAAAATGTAAATAAAATTATCCCTGCTGACATAGGGTTGTCACTACCGGGTGTTTTCTTTGTGGTATAACCAAAAATAAAACACATGACACAGATCGCATTAATTCAGCAAGAACTGGAAAAGGAAGCCATAACCACCCGTAAAATGCTGGCACTGGTGCCTGCCGAAAAATTTGACTGGAAGCCTCATCCCAAAAGTATGGTAATGATGAACCTGGCTACCCATATAGCTGAACTGCCCGCCTGGGTAAGTATGGTACTTAACACCGATGAACTTGATTTTGCTGCAAATGAATACAAACCCACCATTGTAAAAGACAATCCCGAACTGGTGGAATTATTTGAGAAAAGCCTGGGTGAAGCCCTTGCCCAACTGGCGGTTGGTAAAGAAGATACTTTGGACAATGAATGGATATTGCGAATGGGTGAACAGATACTCAGCAAAGGATCCAAATACGATATGATACGGCATGCACTTTCACAGGTTATTCACCACCGGGCACAATTGGGTGTTTACCTGCGCCTGCTGGATATACCAATACCAGGATCTTACGGGCCCAGTGCCGATGAAACCGGTTTTTAATTTTAAAGCAAAAAAAGTTGCGGAAGACCATTCCGCAACTTTTTTAAAAATGGGTGTATCGGGTTAAGCACTTAACGCACCTATCATTCCTAAAAGTGATGCAAGCATCATTACACATTTCCAGCAATAGGTTTTGTTCATTTGTTTGAATTTAGTATGTAAAGTTAGGTGGATGAATGGGTAAGGGATTGTTAATGTTTACATGGATGTAAAGCTGTTCTACAGGGCAATTATGTTCAATTAATATTCTCCTGTACAAGAGTGTCTTTCGGCTTTACTCAGGATAAACTGCCACTACAGCTGTACAAAGATTTTCTGCCGGGCCTACCGAAATAATCGGGACAGGCATAAAAAAAATATCTATCTTCAATACAAATTTTACAACTATGGAATTATTAAGAGATTATTG
>JBJTMN010000480.1:0-3518 GCA_046070545.1 Ferruginibacter sp. | reverse complement strand
ACCTGAGAAAACTGATGGTAGCCGATGAAATAAAAAAACTGTCCGACCTGTACAAAGCCGGCGCTTTAAGCAAAGAAGAGTATGAAGCACAAAAGAAAAAATTATTAGACCGTCAATAGATCATCATGGCAGCTAAAAAATCACTTTGGAAAAAGGGCCCGGGTAAGCTGGGTTTTATGCAACCGTTGCTGGGCAGTTGGGTGGCAGAAACCACTTCGCCGATGGGGCCTTTAAAATGCATACGCACTTTTAAAACCATACTGGGTGGTAAATACATTGAACTGAATGCCCGCTGGGAATTTGGCAAAGGAGCCTATGAAGAGCATGCTGTTTATGGAGTTACAGACGGGCAGGTTTCATTCTGGTCATTTACATCCGATGGTAAAAGATCGCAGGGAGTTGTTGCCGATGGCAAGGATGTTCATGCTGAAGCCATATGCTTTGAAGCACAGATGCCTGCGGGCATTGCTCGTATGATATACTGGCCCGGTGAAGATAGCAGCATCCATTGGGCCGTTGAATCGAAAGTAAAAAAAGGATGGAACCGCTTTACGGAACATCATTATCATCCGGTAAAATTTTAACTACTTTCTCCTTTGTTGTGATTTCAGCCTGACACCGGAATACTGATAGGGATCATTCTTTAGATTGCCCTGTAACCGTACTTTGCAGCACATAAATCAGTGCAAGCTGTCATGAAAAATATACATCCGCATACCGGCAAAATTGGCTGGATCGCGAGAATAATCAGTATCGCTTTTGCCATTTTTATCAGCATTTTTGCCATGGATGTTTTTTCTGAAGGATATGGTGTTGGGAATACATTGCTTGCCTTGCTGATCCATCTTGTTCCAACAGGTATTATCATACTGGTACTGGCCCTCTCCTGGCATCATGAGTGGGTTGGGGCAATCATTTTTACGATACTTGCCATTGCTTACCTGATTGCAGGCTGGGGTAAATCACACTGGTCGGCTATTGTTTTAATTTCCGGCCCATTATTTATTTTAGGAATACTTTTTTTTATTTCCTGGCGTGAGAAAAACACCTGCGGAATATAGAAATAAACAGGAAGTGAAGATTTCCATGGAGATCAACAGACTGTTACAGTTATATAAAGACGGCGCTTTAACAGCTGCAGAATTTGAAACAATAAAAAATAAAATGCTGGAAATACACTGACCGTACTACGCTGTATTTCTTGTATTAAAGAACATTGCCCCATTCCTTCCTCAACCGTTCGCCTCAACATTACACCGTTAAACATAATCCGCTGTAACAATAAATATATTAAACCGTATCATTGTAAGACTTAAAAGTATAACCAAAAGTATGATCATGAAACAAACAACACTGGCTGCAGTGCTATGCAGCTTCGTATTCAGCACACAGGCACAGCAGCTGTACGTACCACGTAATATACAGGAGGCCTACAAAAAAGAGACCCGCAGTCCTGATGGTAAACCCGGAAAAAACTACTGGCAGAATACGGCAGACTATGATATTGCTGTTAAGCTATCGCCACCGTCAAGGACCATTACCGGAACCGAGACCATTGTGTATACCAACAATAGCCCCACACCGTTGCAAAATATCATCATGAAGCTGATATTGAACATTCATGCACCCGGTGCTGCCAGGCAAAATGCTGCATCGGCCGATTATTTAACCAGGGGCATCATCATTGATAAATACATGGAGAATGGTACCGAAAAAAAACTGCGGGATGCCAATGGCAACACTTCCTTAAGGGTTGCGCTCACAAAGCCACTGGCTCCCAAAGCATCCATAACATTAAGTTTTGAATGGCATTATGATGTATCCAAAGAAAGCGGCAGGGAAGGTATGCTGGATTCCACCTCTTTCTTCCTGGCATACTTTTATCCCCGCATTTCGGTATTTGATGATATTAACGGATGGGACAGGATGGTATTTACAGATGCCCAGGAATTTTACAACGACTTTAATAATTACAACCTTAGCATCACTGTACCAAAGAATTACCTGGTATGGGCCACCGGTGAGTTACAAAATGCCAGTGAGGTGTTGCAACCGGCCTTTGTTTCAAAATTTGAAGCTTCCAAAACATCTGATAAAACCATGAACGTGGTAACCCTTGCCGATCTGAATGCAAAAAATGTAACCACACAAAATGAAACCAATACCTGGAAATGGAAGGCACAAAATATTTCAGATATGGCGGCCTGTATCAGCGATCATTATGTATGGGATGCAGCCAGCGTGGTGGTAGATGGCAAAACAGGCAGGAGATCCAGTGTGCAGGCTGCATACCAGGATAAATCAGTCAATTTTAAAAGATCTGTTGAATACAGCCATCATGCACTGGACTGGCTTAGCAATAACTGGCCGGGCGTGCCCTACCCTTTCCCTTCAAGTACGGTGGTGGAAGGTTTTGCTGACATGGAGTACCCGATGATGGCAAACGACAGCCACCAGGAGGAGCCAGACTTTCAGCGCTTTGTTGCCGAGCATGAAATTGCACATAGCTGGTTTCCGTTTTACATGGGTATAAACGAGCACCGCTATGGCTTTATGGATGAAGGTTGGACCACCGCTTTTGAAAACCTGATCGGCATTGCTGATTTAGGAGAAGAAAAAGCTGCCGGTTTCTTCAAACAGTTCAGGGTTACCAATTGGGTAATGGATGCCAATGAAGAACACCAGATACCGATCATAACACCCACGAATGTATTATCAGGTGCCGGACTGGGCGATAACGAATATGGCAAACCGGCACTTGCCTACTTAGGTTTAAAAGATATGCTGGGCGATGAACTGTTCAGGAAATGCCTGCATGGATTCATGGACCGCTGGCATGGCAAACATCCCATCCCCTGGGATATGTTCAATTCCTTTACAAACCTGGCAGGCAAAGACCTGAGCTGGTATTGGCAAAACTGGTTCTTTACGAATTATTACCCTGATATTGCGATAAAAGATCTGGTACAAACCAAAAACGGTTACAATCTTACCATACAAAACATAGGCGGCTTTGCGGTACCAACCAACCTGGTCATTGAGTATGCAGATGGCAGCAAAGCTAATATTCATCAGACTGCAGGTATCTGGGAGAAGGACCAGAAGCTGGCTGTGGTTTCCATTAGTACCGGCAAAAAGATACAATACTTAAAATTAGATAACGGCATTTTCATGGACGCAGATCCATCCAACAACAGTTGGGGTAAATCAGCAACGCCTGAATTTAATGCAGCTAACGTAAAGCCGGAAGACCTTGATAAATTTTTAGGCGAATATGTATCGGATAAAATTCCGGTAAAGATCAGCTTCAGCAAAGAAGGCAATACTTTGATCGCCGATGTAACCGGCCAGGGTAAAGTTAATTTAACTCAAACCGGCCCTTTTATATTTGAGTTTACAGCTGCCGGAGCTGTATTTGAATTCACTCCCGGTAAAAATGAATTTGTATTAATGCAAGGGGGCGGAAAATTCAGCTTCATAAAAAAATAGAAAAAAGTGGCGATTCAATAAGAGCGGCT
>JBJTMN010000479.1:0-2680 GCA_046070545.1 Ferruginibacter sp. | reverse complement strand
GCCATGAGTTTTTTCAAGTTGTTCTAACGGAGTACCGTTTTGAATGGCTTCCCGGATTATTTTCTGGTCAGCCAGCATTTTTTGAACCATTTCTAACCTGGTCATAGGATTAACCTTTGGCTTACGTTTGGAACGCACAATTTTTTTAGGTTTAACAATTGCAGAAGCCATAACGATCGTTTATTGCAATTTACAAAAATTAAAACAAATAAAAGACCTTTAAGGTCATTAATAACAATGAGCAAATTAAAATTAACCGGAAAACAGATCCGTGCCATTGGCTATGAAGAAGGGCCGGTGGTAAGTGTGGCCTTGCATACCATGTGTACACACTTTAAACATCATACAGAAGAAGATGCTTTACAGATATTAAAAGATGTGTTGGCTGCGCCCGAAACTTACCTTGCAGATGAAGTGCTGGGTAAGATAGCAGAAAAATTAGTGGTGATAGAAGATGATGCAGTAACTGAAATTCCGCTGAACGAAACGGGTGTTGAGTACAACATCTTTGGCGCCAAACAAATTGAAGAAGGCGCACTGTTGCAAATGCAGACTGCGTCTAAATTACCCGTGGCCGTTGCCGGTGCCTTAATGCCCGATGCACACCAGGGTTATGGCCTGCCTATTGGCGGGGTGCTGGCAACCAGCAATGCTGTTATTCCATATGCCGTTGGTGTAGATATTGGCTGCAGAATGTGCTTAAGCATTTTTGCTATTGACCCGGTTGAGTTGAAAAAAAGAGAAGCTAATTTTCAAAGAGAGCTGGTGGCCAATACGCTGTTTGGTGCAGGAAGGGAATTCAGTGAACAAACAGAACATGAAGTGCTTGAAAGACCTGAGTTTACTGATATTGCTTTTTTACAGCCATTACAGCATAAAGCGCTGAAGCAATTAGGTTCCAGCGGCAGTGGTAATCATTTTGTGGAGTTTGGTAAGGTAGAAATTTCAGATGCCGGCAACCCCATGAATTTGCCTGTAGGAAGTTACGTGGGCTTGCTGAGCCATAGCGGCAGCCGTGGACTGGGTGCTAATATTGCCAACCACTATACACAGATCGCTATGCAGAAAACCGTGCTTCCAAAAGAAGCAAAGCATTTGGCCTGGTTAGACCTGGATAGTGAACCGGGAATGGAATACTGGTTAGCCATGAACCTGGCCGGCGATTATGCAAGTGCCTGTCACCATACCATTCATGCTAAAATTGCCAAAGCCATTGGCGAAAAACCATTGGCCATGGTAGAGAACCACCACAACTTTGCGTGGAAGGAAATGTATAATGGTGAGGAAGTGATCGTTCATCGAAAAGGCGCAACGCCGGCCGGTAAGAATGTGCTGGGTATCATCCCGGGCAGCATGACGGCACCGGGCTTTATTGTGAGAGGTAAGGGAGAAGTTACTTCATTGAATTCTGCAAGTCATGGTGCCGGCAGAAAAATGAGCCGTAGCAAAGCGCTGGCCAATATCACCCATGAGGCTTTAAAAAAAGAGCTGAAAGACCATGGCGTAAAATTAATTGGCGGCGGACTGGATGAAGCGCCCTTTGCCTACAAGGATATTAATGAAGTGATGCAAAGCCAGTCAGCGCTGGTGGATGTGTTGGGTAAATTCTATCCGGCTATTGTACAGATGGACGGGAGTGATCCCAGGAAGTATAGAAAGCGAAAAGATGAGATCAGCGGAGAATAGCCTTTCATTTATTAGTCCCCAAACTATAGTGGTTTGGGGACTGTTTCATTTTAGACTATTTTTACCGCAATAAAATATTTTAATGAATACCACCATCGATAGAATAAAGGCACTCTTTGCTGATTTTTCAAATGAACCCATTACAGGTATTAATAAACTTCCCCAGGCCGGAAGTGAGAGGCATTATTTCCGTATTCATACCGCCAATAAAAACTTTATAGCAACCTATGGCGCCAATTTAAAAGAGAACGAATCTTTCATTTATTTCTCCAAACATTTTAAGAAGAAAGACCTGGCCGTTCCGGCTATATTATGCATTAATGAAGAGAAGGATATTTATTTACAGGAAGATTTCGGGGATATTTCTTTATTGAACCGGCTGGAAGAAACCGGCTATACAACAGAAGTATATGAGCTGTATAAGAAAAGTTTACAACAGCTGGCCTTACTGCAGGTAAAGGGCCACGATGCACTGGATTATAAGAAATGCCTTACCAACAGCAGCTTTGGTAAACAGGCCATCATGGCCGACCTGTTGTATTTTAAATATTATTTCCTGGATGCTTTGCGCCAGCCTTATGATAAGCAAAAACTGATAGATGATTTTGAAGCGCTGAGTAATTACCTGAGCCATACCGAGTATAAATATTTTATGTTCCGTGATTTTCAAAGCCGGAACATTATGGTTACACCGGATAAAGATGTTCATTTTATAGACTACCAGGGTGGTATGAAGGGGGCCCCGCAATATGATGTGGCATCTTTATTATGGCAGGCAAAGGCAAACCTGCCCGATGACTGGAAGCAGCATTTGCTGGAAGATTATATGGATGCATTTGAAAAGGTAGTGGAAGAACCTATTGATAAAGATATCTTCCGCAGCCAGTACAATGGCTATGTATTGATACGCCTGCTACAGGTACTGGGTGCATATGGCTTCCGTGGTTTATTTGAACGCAAGGCACATTTTTTAACCAGCATACCGCTGGCTTTG
>JBJTMN010000478.1:0-7194 GCA_046070545.1 Ferruginibacter sp. | reverse complement strand
GTTTGCCCTTGTAAAAACCATCCCATCTTTTTGAAGGGTCGCGGGTGTAAAAAATAAGTTCGCCATAGCGGTTGTATACCAGCAGCAGGTAATTGCTTACGGCAGCAATATTTCCAAAAGCACCAAAGTCGGGATTTCGGGCGTCGCCGTTAGGTGTAAATGCATTGGGGAAATATACATCGCCGCAGGCGCCGTTGGGTGGTTCATTAATTTGTACCGATGTTGACACAACACATCCACCGCCGTTATCGGTAGCGGTAACGGTATAATTGCCTGCGGCCAGATTGGTTGCCGTGGCGCCATTTTGCACAGGCGTTGTGTTCCAGCTATAAGTAAAGGGAGGATTACCCCCTGTTGCAAAGGCTGTTGCGTTTCCATCTTTATCGCCAAAGCAGGTTGCATCTTTTTTACTGATGATGCTGATAGTGGGCGCAGGCAGCGTTGCAATAACCACGGGAATATTTTCAAAACAGCCCTTAGTGTCGGTAACTGTTACGGTGTAATTGCCAGGGTTAAGTCCGCTGGCGGTTGCACCGGTGCCGCCCGATGGTGCCCATGCATAGGTATATGGCGGGGTACCTCCGGTTTCGGTAACTGTTGCTGTACCGGTGGTATTACCACAACCGGGCTGTGTAATATTTACCGTATGTGCCAAAGGCGGTGGCGCAGTAATGATTGCCGGGGCTGTTGAAGCGCAGCTGTTTAATGCATTAACGGTTACAGTATAGGTTCCGCCGGTTAGCCCGGTGGCTGTTTGTGTGTTTTGCACCGGTGTTGTACTCCAGCTATAGGTAAACGGCCCTGCCGCAGCCGGTATCACACTGGCTGTGGCTGAGCCATTGTTATCCGTTGCACAATTATTGGTTCCGGTTATGGAAGTTGTTACGCCCAGTATATTGATATCGTTGGGATATACAAATGTTGAAGGGGCATTATCTGGGCCCGTTGCTGTTAATGTAACAGTGTAGGTTCCGGGGCCACTAAAAGTATGTGTTGGGTTTGTTAGGGTAGATGTGTTGTTTGCACCCGATGCCGGATCTCCAAAGTCCCAGCTGCTGTTGGGGCACAGTGCTGATGTGTTGGTGAAAGCAACCGTTGTACTGTTTACACAGGAGTAGGTGAATGATGCATTGTTTGGCGGCGCTTCACCAATCATGATGTCATCTACTGCAAAACCGTCATAAGCATTACACTGTGTACCCGCCCCGAAAATAAAACGGAAGATCACGTTGGGTACACCCGCCAGGGCCGGCATGGTATGTTGTGCAGCAGCCCACCTGCCACTGCCTCCGCCGCCAACACAGCTGCCACCGGTTGATTGTATATTTCCCGACCATCCATCCCGTACTGTTGAAAGCCCGTTTAAATATTGTATGGGAGTAAAATTGAACCAGTTATCATTCAAACAGTTTACCGGATCGCTTATAGATCCAACATTTGTCCAGGTGGCACCCAGGTTGGTTGAGTATTGAAAGCTGGCACCATCAAATCTTCTTTCCATTTCCCAAAAAACAGCAAATGAAATATATGGATGTTGTAATCCTGTAAAATCAAAACACGGGCTTTGCAGCCAGGAGGCTTCTCCATTATTGTAGGCGCTACCGGTGAGTCCGCCAACAATCCAGCATTTGCTACCGGTGGCAGCGCCGTTAATTACAGTTTTGGCTGGTGTTCCCCAGGTCCAGTCGCTGGCTGTGCCGCCGGTTGTCCAGTTGCCATTGGTTGTTTCAAAGCCTTCTGAGTAAGGAAAGATGTTTATAGGGCTTGCACATTGTGCATTGGTTTTTTGCAAAAAGCAAAACAAACCTGCAAATGAAAAAATTATTACCGTTGTTCTATTTAAAAGCAATCCCAAATTCATGAATTAAGCCTGTAAAATTACTCTATTATTGTTGCATAAATTCAGATGTGCATTTTGAATAAATTGTTGCTTTGGCCGGAATTTTATTCTTCGTTGCGCTTTACAATTAAATACCAGTTGTTCTCCAGCGGCAGGTATCCGTACTCATAACAGTAAAAATAAGTCTTGTCTGTTTTGGTGTTATATATATGTGTATGGTATTTAAACTGGAAACCTTTTTCGATCAGTTTATCCCGGCTAGCTTTTGCAGTGGCCTCTCCTTCCGGTAACAGGCTTTCCAGTATACGCCGGTTTTTACTTAGTGCATTATTTACGTTTCGGATGAAGTTGTTTGCGGCACTTTTAAGCTCATTATTATATGCGGCCCGGCAATAATCATCACAGAATTTTTTGTCGCTGCGGCCTTTAACCGGCTTTTCGCAAAACAGGCAGTTTTTTGTTGTTTTTTCTTGTAACATAGTACAGTAAAGGGTTTAGACTTATTAAATATACAAAACATTTCCGATACAACCGTTTACATACGCTTATACAAGTAAGTAAAGGGATAATCTCCGGCTATCGCTTTTTGCCAACCCCATCTTTGCATTGTCAATCGGAAATGACGTCAAAAACCGGTTGATTGAAATAAATTAAAAACCGCACGGCTGATCCTTCAACACACAGGATGATAGCACGGCACAAAACGAAAAAACATGTACGCATTAAAAAACAAAGTTCAACTGATTGGAAACCTGGGCAACGCACCAGAAGTAAAAACAACCGAAAGCGGCAGAAAGCTGGCCCGTTTCAGCATAGCTACCAACGAAAGCTACCGCAATGCGAAAGGTGAAAAAGTAACCGAAACCACCTGGCATAATATAGTTGCCTGGGGAAAAGTGGCAGAGCTTGCCGAAAAGTATTTAACCAGGGGAAAAGAGGTTGCCGTAGAAGGAAAGCTAATTAACAACAGCTATACCGATAAAGACGGTAAAAAAAGATACTCAACCGAGGTACAGGTAAGTGAGATTTTGATGTTGGGAACTAAGGCAGAAATACCTGCTTAAGTACTAAGAACGCCGGCTAACTTTTCTGCCGGCGTTCTTTTCTTATTATCTCCTCTTATCTTTATTGCAATGCAAACAATAGAACATAACGAAGTATTTGACCTGGCTTACCGCTTTGTAACCGAAACCAATGAAAATATTTTCCTTACCGGCAAAGCCGGAACAGGCAAGACGACTTTTCTGAAATACCTGAAAGAGAATTCTACAAAGAATATTGTGGTTGCAGCGCCAACAGGTGTGGCAGCCATTAATGCCGGCGGAGTTACATTGCACAGTTTATTTCAACTTCCCTTTCATCCTTTTTTGCCTACAAAAAATAATAAGGAAGATCTGCTTGCAAAGATCAGGCAGAATAAACAGCGGCAGCAACTGCTTCGTAAAATGGAACTGCTGGTAATTGACGAGATAAGTATGGTTCGTTGCGATGTGATGGATGCTATTGATACGATTTTAAGACATACCCGCAGAAACTATCACTTACCGTTTGGTGGCGTTCAGTTATTATGCATAGGCGATCTGCACCAGTTACCACCGGTAGCTCAAAACCAGGAATGGAGTATTTTAAATGAATATTACGAGTCTCCCTTCTTTTTTGACAGCCTTGCCATAAAAGAACAATTGCCGCTTTTGATCGAGCTGAACAAAATTTATCGACAAAAGGAAGACAGTTTTGTAAGACTGCTGAACAAGGTACGCAATAACCATATGGATGCAGATGATTTTGAAGATCTGCATTTGAGGTACGACCCAGCTTTTCGGCCAGACCGGGATGAAAAATATATAACACTCACTTCGCACAACAAACAAGCCGACCAGATTAATGAACAGGAGTTGTACAAGTTGAATGGTGCAAGCTTTAATTACAAGGCTGTGGTAGAGGATGATTTTCCCGAGAATATGTACCCGGTGGATTTTGAACTGAGTTTAAAGGAAGGAGCACAGATAATGTTCTTAAAAAATGACCTTATCCAACGCAGATATTACAATGGCAAGATCGGTGTGGTAAAAGAACTTACAAAAGATAAAATTATAGTCGACTGCGACGGTACTGAAATTGAGGTGGGCAAAGAAACCTGGGAGAATAGCCGCTACACGCTCAATCGTACAGACGGAAAACTGGAGCAGGAAACACTGGGAACTTTTACGCAGTATCCTTTGCGACTTGCCTGGGCCATTACCATACACAAAAGCCAGGGCCTGACTTTTGAAAAAGTAATGATCGATGCCGGAGCAGCATTCAGCAGCGGCCAGGTGTATGTGGCATTAAGCCGCTGTACCAGTTTGGCTGGTATTGTTTTGCTAAGTAAGATTGCACCCTCGGCAATTCACAGCAATGAAAATGTTATTAAAGGCCAGCAATCGCTTTCTTACAAGGGATCACTACCGGATCGCTTTGCAGGAGCCAGGCAATTATTTACACAACAATTGCTGGAGGAGGTCTTTTCCTTTGCAGAAGTGGTTTC
Source organism: Ferruginibacter sp. (assembly GCA_046070545.1). GTDB lineage: Bacteria > Bacteroidota > Bacteroidia > Chitinophagales > Chitinophagaceae > Ferruginibacter. The sequence goes on along the minus strand of JBJTMN010000478.1, from coordinate 2,827 downwards.
CGGTATTGAACTGTTAGATTTTCAAATACAGCAGCACCTCGATAAATTAAATGCCGGTTCTAAAACCTGGATAGAGAATTTCAGGAAACACATTCTGGCAGATAAAGAAATTGGATTAAAATTCATCGGGCATATTGCTTATTTAATGAAAGAAGAAGCGGTGATTGAAAATAATGCCGGGCTTCAAAAAAGAATTTCAGATGCTGCCAATCATTTTATTCCAAAGCTTGAAACATATACCAGGGAGTTAAAAGCACACCCAATTAATACAGAGCATAAGGAAGCTGCCACAGTAATAAATGAAAAATTAAATGACCTGGCCCTGGCTTTATACAACAGTAATTTTTATATGCAATATTGTAAACAACCTTTTTCCGTAACGGGTTTTTTACAGCACAAATTAAAATATGTTCAATCCAGGTTTAACTTAACCTGCTACGCTGTGGAGACGAAAGAAACGATAACAGATCTTTCAAATGCAGAACTGTTTGACACCTTAAAGCGTTGGCGAAATATGATCTGTAAAGAAAATGACCAGCCTATTTATATGGTGGCCAACCAAACTTCTTTACAGGAGATATGTACATACCTGCCGCGTACTAAAAAAGACCTGATGCAAATGAGTGGCTTTGGTAAAGCCAAGGCTGAAAAATATGGCGATGAAATTCTGGAGGCGGTAGAAAGTTTTTGCGAAAGACATGGGCTGGAAACCAATATGGATGCTAAATCTGGTAATATTAAGAAAGAAAGAAAACCCGCAAGAACAGAACCTAAGACAGATACTAAAACAGTTTCTTTCGGATTGTACAAAGCCGGAAAAGATATTGCTTCAATTGCTAAGGAAAGAAAATTATCTGTCAGTACCATTGAAGGCCACCTGGCTCATTTTGTTGGTACCGGTGAAATTGAAATCAACGACCTGGTTTCAAAAGAAAAACAAAAAATAATAAATGAAGCAGCGGCCAAACTCGGAATTGCCAGCCATAAAACCCTGATTGATAATTTACCAAAAGAGATCAGTTACGGTGAATTAAGAATGGTATTGGCTGCTGGTAATTTTTAAAAAATATCAGAACCGATAATCTTTTGGGTGCTGTTTGTATTTCTACCTCCCCATAAAAACCATCAATATCTGCACATCACTGGGGTTAACTCCCGAAATGCGGGAGGCCTGTCCCAGGGTTCTTGGTTTTATCTTGGTAAACTTCTGACGGGCTTCATTGCTGAGTGAAACCAGTTTTTCGTAGTTAAAATTATCCGGGATGATCAGGTCCTCCAGCTGGCTCATTTTAGAAACCAGTTCTTTTTCCTTTTCAATATAAGTATCGTACTTGACCTGTATCTCTGCCTGCTCCAGTGTTTCATTATCAAAGCCGGCAAGGGCATCCTGTAGTTTTGGGATATGATTGACCATTTCCTTCAACCCTACCATGGGCCTGAGCAACACCTGCATAGCTTTTTGTTTGGTTAATAACGTAGATGATTGTACGCTTTCCAGGAAACCGGCAGTTTCTTCCGGGTCAAGGCTTATTGCTGATAAAAGTTCTTTTACTTTTTGTACATGTCCGATCTTGGCTTTTACTTTATCCATCCGCTCCTGCGAAGCCAGGCCCAGGCGGTAACTTTTTTCCGTAAGGCGAATATCTGCATTATCCTGCCGTAACAAAGTCCTGAATTCCGCACGGCTCGTAAACATACGGTAAGGCTCGTCCGTTCCTTTATTGATCAGGTCATCTATCAACACACCAATGTAAGCTTCACTTCTTTTTAAAATAATAGCTTCCTGTTCTTTAGCTTTTTGGTGAGCATTGATGCCGGCCATCAAACCCTGGCAGGCAGCTTCTTCATATCCCGTGGTTCCGTTTATCTGGCCTGCAAAAAACAAATTATCTATCAGTTTTGTCTCAAGGCTGAATTTTAACTGCGTTGGCGGAAAAAAATCATATTCGATAGCATACCCCGGCCTGAACATTTTACAGTTCTCAAAACCAGGAACAAGTTTAAGTGCCTGATACTGAACATCTTCTGGCAACGAAGTAGAGAAACCATTAACATATATCTCTATGGTATTGAATCCTTCCGGTTCAACAAATAGCTGGTGTCTGTCTCTTTGTGCAAACCTGCTTATTTTATCTTCAATACTTGGGCAATACCTTGGACCGGTTCCTTGTATACGTCCCTGGTACATAGGGCTTTGCTCAAACCCGGTTTTTAATAAGTCGTGTACTTTATCGTTTGTATAAGTGATCCAACAGCTTCTTTGTTGTTCAGGTTTTATTTTATCTGTATCCAGGTAACTAAAGCCTACAATCTCATCATCCCCTTTTTGTTCTTCCATTTTTGAATAATCAAGGCTTCGGCCATCTATCCTGGGTGGAGTGCCGGTTTTTAACCTGTCTGTTTCAAAACCAAGGGAAACCAGTTGCTCAGTAATACCTGTCGAAGCCTTTTCTGCCATTCTTCCGCCACCAAAATTTTTCTCTCCAATATGTATAACCCCATTTAAGAAGGTTCCGTTGGTTAATACTACAGACTTTGATCTTATCTGGTGCCCTAAACCTGTTGTTACGCCAACAGCCCTGCCATCCTCTATAATTAACCCTTGTACCGTATCCTGGTAAAAATCAACATTTCGTGTGTTCTCCAGCATTTCTCTCCAGGTGGCAGCAAATAACATTCTATCACTTTGTACCCTTGGGCTCCACATAGCAGGACCTTTAGAACGGTTTAGCATCCTGAACTGGATCATGCTTTTATCTGAAACAATACCGCTATATCCTCCCATGGCATCTATCTCCCTTACAATCTGTCCCTTTGCTATACCTCC
>JBJTMN010000477.1:0-17098 GCA_046070545.1 Ferruginibacter sp. | reverse complement strand
GAAAACCAGTAAGCCAGTTGCAGGTGAAGCGATTGCATTTTTCTGAGCCTTGCTCATACGTGGTACCAACACTCCTTTGCCCGTACTTTTTATATCCAGTAAAGCACTGGCTGCCGCAGTACTTCCATCGGTGTTGATGGCAACAGATTGAGCATCTGTTTTCACGATAAAAAAGATACAAGCCACAATGGTTAACAATTGCTTCATTTTACAGTAGTTTATATTGCGGTAAAAATATTCAGCCTAAGTACTTTAAAAAATCCCCGAAAGTGGGGATAGGACAACCTTAATACATAACTGAGCGATTGGTAAGAAAACAGCAATTAGTGAAACCCTTATATTAAATTTGTTGCATCTGCAAAAACTACCGAAGTGAGAAAATTACCGCTGGTTATTTATTTAATGATCGAATTTTTTCCAGCGGTTTTCGCACAGCCTGCAGATACCAATCATCGTAAAGCAGATAGTTTACTTGCAATTCTTAAAACTGCAAAAACAGATACGGTTAAAGTTCACCTGCTTTTTAATCTGTGCACTGCTATTACCAGAAGCGATATGCCAGAAGAACTGATAAGCTACGCATCGGAGGCATTAGCATTTTCAAAAAAGCAAAATTACAATTGGGGCATGGGTGCTGCTAATTACGTGATTGGATTTTATCAATACGCCAAACGCAATTATGATGAAGCGATAACCGATCTCAGCCAGGCCCGGCAATCATTTGAAAACAGAAACGATAAACAAAATGCCGGAAGGTGTATGTATTTAACTGCCAACATTCTTTTTGACAAGGGTGACTATGCAGGGGCTGTTGAAAAAGGCAATAATGCGTTACAATACTGGCAGAGTGCTACATTCAAAGATCTTGTTGGATCATGTTGTAACGATCTTGCACTGTCATATTCCCGTATGGGCAATTACAGCAAGGGTGTAGAGTATGCGTATAAAGGGCTTAAGGCTTCTGAAGCAATCAACGATAAAAAAGAAATGGCACAGTCGCTCCACTTAATGGGCTTTCTTTTTTATGAATTCAAGAATTACGAAAATGCGGTTAAGAATTTTACAGCAGCATCGGTTATTTATAATGAGACCGGAGATAAACCGGGTTTTGCAAGAAATAACAATATGCTTGGCGAGATACTGCTGGAGCAGGGGCACATTGGCGAAGCACAGCAAAAATTTGATCAATCATTAAAAATATACAGCGAGCCCGGTGCACCGGGCTGGGGTATTCCCTGGGGCTACTCTAACCTGGGCAGTGTGTATGAAGCCGCCGGAGATTCTTTAAACGCAGCAGCCGATAAGGTCAACAGCATCAAAAAATACAATGATGCTTTGCGTCACTATCATATCTCATTGCAAAAGTTTGAAGCAATCAGTGATCCCGCAGGTGTTGCTGAGCAAACCATCTTTATAGGTAAAACTTATTTTAAGCTGGGACAGCTTGCAGCTGCAAAAAAATATCTACTTGAGGGGTTGGATATGGCAGTGAAAGTAGGAGAGAAGAAAAACCTGGCAACCAGTTATCTATATCTTTCCATGATCGATAGTGCTACAGGCAATACCGAATCTGCCTACAAATACTATAAATCCTATGTTTTGTATAAGGATAGCATCTTCAATATGCAAAGCTCACAAAACCTTTCGTTGTACAAAACACAACTGGATTTTGAGAAAAAAGACCACGAGATAAACCTGCTGGCTGCAGAAAATAAATTACAAACAGCACTGGCAGAAAAGCAATCTCAACGAAGAAATTTTGCATATCTTTTTTCAGCATTGCTACTGGCAACGGGTGCGTATGTTTTTGTGCGATATAAAAAGCAAAGTAAAATAAAGGCTGAAGAGAAAATGCTGAAAGAAAGGCTGGCCATCAGCCAGGATCTGCACGACAATATCGGCTCCACACTTAGCAGTATTGCGGTGTACAGCGAAGTGGCCAAGATACAGGGTGAAAAAAGCGGACAGCAAAATATGCATGATCTGCTTGAGAAAATCAGCACCACTTCAAACGAAATGGTTACGGAGATGAATGATATTGTCTGGGCCATCAATCCCCGTAACGACAGTATGGAGAAGATCATACAACGTATGGAATCTTTTGCAAAACCCCTGGCGGCTGCAAGAAATATGCAGTTTGATCTGCAACATGATGATGCTGTACTATCACAACCTTTAACAATGGATAAAAGAAAGAACTTCTACCTTATTTTTAAAGAAGCAGTAAACAATGCCATAAAATATTCGGGTGCAAAGCTGATCAGTTCGAACATTGTTGTACATGGAAATGCTTTACAGCTAAAGGTTACGGATGATGGTGTTGGGTTTAATTCCGAAGAAGAGTTAAATGCCGGTAAGTCTTCCTTATCAGGGAATGGCCTGCATAATATGCAAAAGCGGGCACAGGAAATGAAGGGCACTCTCAGTATACAAAGTGGCCCGGATCATGGTACCGTCATTGAGCTAACCTTTCCGCTAACCTGACAAGGCTGGATAAAATATCCCCGCTTTCGGGGATGTTTTTATATTTTAATTGTAAGAACTTTGAATCAATAATAATCACATGCCATTACGCATCGCCATATTTGATGATAATAAAAATATCAGGGAAAGCATTGCCATGCTGCTGAACACCGAAAAGGATTTTGAAGTAGTGGGTTCCTTTGCACATGTGCTGGACTGCCTGGAAGATGTGAAAAAATGTACACCGGATGTAATACTGATGGATATTGAAATGCCGGGCATGACTGGTATTGAAGCGGTGAAACTTATTAAACATGAATTGCCGGAAGTGTTGATATTAATGCAAACGGTTTTTGAAGATGATGATAATGTTTTTGATTCCATCTGCGCCGGTGCCAGTGGTTATATCCTTAAGAATTTCCTCAATACAAAACTAATAGATGCTGTTAAGGAGCTGGAGTTCGGCGGTTCGCCCATGAGCCCATCCATCGCCAGGAAAGTACTCACCAAAATGCAGCAGATACCTCAGCATGTGAGCAATATGCCTGCACCCGATTACAAACTTACAGCCCGTGAAAAAGAAGTGCTGGCCTGTGTTGTAAACGGGTTAAGTTATAAAATGATAGCCGACCAGTTGTTCATTGGCTACGAAACCGTACGAAGCCATATCAAGCATATTTATGAAAAGCTGCACGTGGCCTCACTTACAGAAGTGGTGCATAAAGCCATGAAGGAAGGAATAGTATAATCAAGTTTCGACTGCTACTGTAAAACCGATATCACATAATTGATGGCCACAGGATCAATCGGTGAGCCTGTAGTATTCCTGAATCGTATCTTAACCGTATTGGCAGCAGAAACCCTTGCCCAGGCAATTACAATGCCCGCTTCTATATCTGCCACCGGCGAAACAAACACAGCACTATTGCTGGTACTGGCGTTTGTAACAGTTACCGTTACATCAAGTTCGCCATTGCCAGCAATAGAACCAACATCTATATTTTGTGTACTTTTTATCAGTGCATTGTTGACCGAGCCTGAGGTTCCTAATTTAAAATCTGCGGCCACATCCAGCCTTGCGGCAGGCGCTGTTGTGCCAATACCAACTTTGCCGTCATTCTTTATTGTAAATCTGGCACCGTAACCACCTGCCGTGTTCATAGTATTGAATTGAAGCTGTGTTGGTACAATGCCAGGGGCTATAGCTCCATCTGCATAAATATCCAGTCCGGCAGAAAGAATATAATTTGAACCATCATAGTTCATAGTACTGATGGCTGATAAGTAATCGCCATTGTTTACAGTTACTGGTGCTGCCAATGTTCCCCTGGCGTGCTGAAACACCAGTCCGGGTGCATAACCAGAACTGGTTGCGGCATTCCTGATCAGCAGGTCTGTGGGGGCGCCAAATCCTTCCGATGCAATCTCAACTTTTGCAAATCCGTATGATGAGTTGGGGGTAATGGTACCAAAGCCCAGTGTTTTGTTGCTGAAGTCGCCATAGATGATGGGTGGATTAGTTGAATTATTGGCGATGTATAATTTGTTATTACCGGTCTCATTGTAACCCGCCTGGTAACCCAGGAATACATTGTTGGACCCCGTTGTAAGGCTGTAACCTGCTTTTGATCCCAGTGCTGTATTGCCGGTGCCGGTGGCATTGTACAAGCTGGAGTCCCCTACAGCCACAAGATTACTTGAGGTTAAATTATTACGAAGCGCTCGAATGCCGATGGCCACATTACTGTAGCCGGTGCTGTTGTCTTCCAGCGCCTGCATGCCGATCGCTGTGTTGTTATCAGCTGTGGTATTGAAAGACAGGGCTTGTAATCCAACGGCTGTATTATTGGAACCGGTTGTGTTCCTGAAGAATGTTTGTCCTCCGAGAGCCGTATTGAATATCCCGGTTGTGTTTAACTGAAGCGCCTGGAGTCCGATCCCTGTATTGTAGGAGCCTGTAGTATTTGATTGTACCGCCTGGAAGCCAAGACCGGTATTATTGGAGCCGGTGGTATTGAATTCCATAGCCTGTACGCCAAAAGCACTGTTGGCACCACCTGTTGTGTTGCTTCGCAGCGATTGCTGGCCAACAGTTGTATTGTAATTACCGGTACTGTTATTTTGGAGCGCCAGGTGGCCTACGCCGGTATTCCCTGTGCCGGTTGTATTGTTTTGTACCGCCTGGAAGCCAAGGCCGGTATTATTGGAACCGGTGCTATTGAATTCCATTGCCTGTACGCCATAGGCGCTGTTGGCGCCACCGGTTGTGTTGCTGCGGAGCGATTGCTGGCCGGCTGCGGTATTATAATTCCCCGTGGTATTGCTTGACATAGATGCCGATCCGATTCCGGTATTTCCGGTACCCGATGTATTACCGTAAAGTACCCCATATCCAACCGCCGTATTGGAACTACCAGAACTATTATTATAAAGCGTTTGGTAGCCGATGGCTGCATTGTTAAGCCCTGTGTTACTTGCGGGCGTTGTTGACCCCTTCAGCGACTCAGCGCCAAGGGCAACATTCGTGTTGGTAAAAGGTGTAGTGCTGTTGTTGGCATATAACATAGACTGATAGCCGATGGCAGTGCCGTTACTTCCGGCCACATTGTTGTACATGGAATAGAAACCGTAGGCGGTATTGTTCTGCCCCACGGTATTCAATACCAAGCTGGCGTAACCGGTTGCCGTGTTTTGGCTACCGGTAGTATTGTCACGGGCGGCCAATCCGCCAAGCGCAGTATTATTGGTTCCGGATGTATTGGCAAGCGTGGCCTGGTGCCCGAATGCAGCGTTGTTTTGTCCCGAAGTATTGGCGTTAGCAGCCTGGTATCCAAAAAAAGCATTGGCAAGATTGTTATCAATCCTTCCTGCTCTTTGATTATTAACCCGGAAGTTTAATGGGATGTTATCGGAGGTGCCGATAAAATGAGATCCGTCAACGGTTCCTGTATTGCCACCTGTTCTCCAGGCAAGTAAATCAGCATTGCTGTTTGAAATTACCGGCGTCCATCGAACTCCGTCATAATAATAAAAACCAATGCTGTCGGGACTGCTTTGGTAGATCATCAATCCTGTTGCAGGGGATACGATCGCATTTCGTTCGGTGCGGCTCATGCGGGGTATCAAAACACCTTTCTGTGTGCTTTTTACATCCAGCAGTGCACTGGCATTGGCTGTACTGCCATCGGTGTTAATGGCTACCGATTGTGAGTTTGCCTGTTGGGAAATTAATAGAACGGAGGTAATTAAAAGAATCGTCTGAAATTTCATTATGTTTTTTTTAGCAGTTTTATTTTTCGACCGGATGGTACTTTATTAATTTAAAACAACTGGATAAAGTTCTGGTATACCATCAGTTTTTTGGTATATAAATATATCATTATAACCTAAATTTCCGGCTATCATTAGGATAAATTCGTCATTTTTCTTTTTTAGATAAAGAAATCACATGAATGTAAAGGCGAAAATAAATTATCAGATTTTTTGCTGCATGGGTGAAGACAATCTTTGTAGTTTAAATAATAAAACGAGGCCCGGTTTTGTTTCAGGTATATTTTTAAATGCTGCCATTTCCAATAATTCTTAATGCCTCTTTACCAGTTTTTCAACTTCATCCAGTCTGTCAGACAGGTCTTTAATTTCCTTTTGCTGCTCTTTTATGGTTTCAACCAAAACGGGTGTTAATCTTGAATAATCTACAGATTTAAAACCGGCATTATCTGTAAAAACCATTTCGGGAAATATTTTTTCAAGCTCCTGTGCAATAAAACCTGTTTGCTGTTTTTCATTAAAGTTCATTCCCGGGAATTCATTCGTTTTCCAGTAATAATTAACTCCGTTTACCAGCATCAGTTTCTGTAATGGGTTTTCAATAGCTGTTATGTTTTTTTTGTAACGGATATCTGATGGGCAGGTGATGCCTGTAGATGAAGTAACGGTTGAAGAGACATTCAGTGTGCCGATTATCCTGGTATTGCCGCATACTTCCAGTTTTGATGAAGGTGCAGTTGTGCCAATACCCACATTGCCGTTCAGCAACTGTATATTTCCCTGGGTGCCCGTGCCGGTGCCAATACCCGATTTAAGAATCAGGTTTCCGCCATTTGCATTGGCAGTAGGGCAGCCAACGCCTACGGTTCCGCCCCCCTGTACATTGATGCTGGATGCATCTGCAGCAACCAGGTTTGCGCCGCCTTGTATGTTTACATCTGAATGAGAGTTGCCGGTTAAAGCCCAGCAGGATGTTTGTCCGGCAGTTATATTAATATTGCCACCGGCAGTATTATATCCACTACCTGATGTAATATTTACATTGCCCGATGGCCCCAGGTTTCCATAGCCAGAACCGCCCGAAGGCATATTGTTAGTAGCTAAAATATTCACACTACCGCCCGATCCTCCAACGGGCACATAAGGATCGCCTGCTTTTACGGTGAGCGAATAGGCACTACCCGAAGTAGAGGGTGCTGCCAAAAGTGTACCTGCACCGCTAAAGCGAATATTGCCATTCACTTCCAGCTTATCGCCGGGTGTGGTGCTGCCAATGCCAACATTGGTGCCGGTATTGTTATAAATATTTCCGCCAGATGATGTCCAGTAATTTGAACCGGTTGCAACAGACGACCAGGTTGAGCCATTGTAATAAAAAAGCAGGTTAAGGTCTGAATCATATACCTGTAAACCAGTTGCTGGTGCAGCAATAGCGGTTCTCTGTGCCGTTGTCATTCTTGGGATAAGCACACCCTTGTCGGTACTTTTTACATCCAATATGGCGCTATTGTGTGCAATACTGCCATCGGTATTAATTGATAAAGACTGAGCGTTTGCAAGATATCCGCAAATTGTAATCAAAATCACGGATACAAAATATTTGTATTGCATTTTGTATTTGTTTGTATGAAAATTACAAACAACCAAAACCAATGTCAATAGCTATTTTGGTATTAGTATTTTGAACAATGCATTAACCCAGTTCAGGATATAAAGGAAACTGCTTCATAAAAGTTTTCACTTCTTCTTTTACCGATGCAATCACCGTTTCATCATCAATATTCATCAATACTTTATCAATGAAATCAACAACAGTCTGCATATCAGCTTCCTTCATACCACGGGTGGTAATGGCAGGTACACCAACGCGGATACCGGATGTTACAAACGGGCTCTTATCATCAAAGGGTACTGCATTTTTATTGAGGGTAATGTGTGCCCTGTCTAAGGTTTCCTGTGCCTTTTTACCGGTGATGTTTTTATTACGGAGGTCAATAAGCATTAAATGATTGTCGGTGCCACCACTGATGAGGTTATAGCCTTTATCTGTGAAAGCTTTAGCCATAGCCTGTGCATTGCTGATCACCTGCTGGCCATACGCTTTAAAATCTTCTGATAATATTTCGCCGAAGGCAATTGCTTTGGCTGCAATCACATGCTCCAGCGGGCCACCTTGTGTACCCGGAAAAACAGCCAGGTCAAGCAAAGCACTCATCATCCTGGTATTGCCTTTGGGGTCTTTTAAGCCCCAGGGGTTTTCAAAATCGTGGCGCAGCATAATAACACCGCCACGTGGCCCACGCAAGGTTTTATGTGTAGTAGAAGTAACAATATGGCAATGATCAAAAGGATCATTCAGTAAACCGGCTGCAATTAAACCGGCAGGGTGTGCAATATCTGCAAAAACAATAGCGCCAATTTCATCGGCCACTGCCCGAATTCTTTTATAATCCCAATCACGGCTATAAGCCGATGCGCCGCAGATGATCATTTTTGGTTTTTCCGCACGGGCAGTAGCTTCCAGTTGTTCATAATCAACAATGCCATCTTTGGTTACACCGTAATGTAAAGCCTGGTAGGTTTTGCCGCTGAAGTTGGCCGGGCTGCCGTGGGTAAGGTGCCCACCCATACTCAGGTCAAGACCTAAGAATTTCTCTCCCGGTTTCATCACTGCTAAAAACACGGCGCCGTTTGCCTGGGCACCGCTATGTGGCTGCACATTGGCATAGGTACAATTGAATACCTTTTTCCGGCGGTCAATGGCCAACTGTTCTACCTGGTCCACTATTTCGCAGCCGCCATAATACCTGCGGCCGGGATATCCTTCTGCATATTTATTGGTAAGTGATGTGCCCATGGCCTGCATTACCTGCAGGCTGGTGAAATTTTCAGAAGCGATCAGTTCAATACCGCTGCGCTGGCGTTCCAGTTCCTGGCCAATCAGATCAAAAACCAATGTATCTGTTTGCATAAGCTTGTTTTAGAAGCGCAAATATACACAGCAACCGTTGTTTTATTAATTTGGTTATTAACGAATGTGCATTTAATACCTCAATTACATAAAAAGTACTACTTTCACACCCGTTTCAAGTTTAAGAAAAACAGAATTGTGAACTAAATGTACTGCCCAAGGCAGGTTAGTTGTAAACAATGAAGGCAATCATTCCAGTAGCGGGAGCAGGTACAAAACTTCGTCCGCATACCTATACACAACCCAAAGCACTTATACCACTTGCTGGTAAAACCATACTTAGTATCATAGTTGACCAGCTGCATGAAGCCGGAATAAACGATTTTATTTTTATCATTGGGTACCTGGGAGAGAAGATACAGGACTATGTTCAAAAAAAGTATCCGGATCTTAACTGCCACTTTGTGCATCAGAACGAACGCTATGGCATTGGACACGCTATCAACCTTACCCGTGAAATTGTGGGTAATGATGAAGTGATGATCGTGCTGGGCGATACCATTGCTGATTACAATGTAAAAGAGATCATCGACTCACCGGTTTCTATGCTGGGCATAAAAAAGGTAGATGATCCCAGGAATTTTGGGGTAGCAGAGGTAGAAGAGGACGGTTTTATAAGCCGGGTAGTAGAAAAACCATCAATACCAAAAAGCAATATGGCACTGGTTGGGGTTTACAAAATTAAAGAGACAGATTTCATGTTCTCCTGCCTGGAAAAAATAATCGTGAATACCGGCCATGATATTGAAGAGTTCAGCCTTACAGAAGCATTGGAATGCATGATGCAACGGGGCGCTACCTTTAAATCTTTCAAAGTAACCAACTGGTTCGATTGTGGTAAAAAAGAGACCCTGCTGGAGTCAAATGCAACTTTACTGAAAAAATTTGGCGGCAATGTGTCCGAGAATCATCATTTCGAAAATACCATTATTATACCTCCTGTTTCCATCGGGGAGGGTTGCGAAATAAAAAATTCTGTTGTAGGGCCCAATGTTACCATTGGGGAAAATACCCGGCTCAATCATGCTATTATAAAAAATTCTATTGTCGGCTCTTTTTCTAACCTGTTTGAGATCGTGCTGAGTAAATCACTTATTGGCAGCGATGCCGAGGTAAAAGGTGTAAACCGTAGTCTCAATATCGGTGATAATACTGCCATAGACCTGAGTGGAGGCGGCTCAGGTCTGTAAGGGCTAAAAAGAAGCATCAGGTATATCCCAAAATATTTTTTATCCTTTTTTTGCCAAAAGCTGATGCAATGTAAAATAAATTCGATTACTTTGCGTTTCAAAGTACTTTCTATTTATTAAGTTGTTTTAACTGATATTTGGAAAGCTATATGATATTAATATGCCAAACCGGATCACAAAACTGTTTAAAATAGAATATCCCATTGTACAGGCGGGTATGATATGGGCCAGTGGCTGGCGCCTTGCCAGTGCTGTAAGTAATGCCGGCGGCCTGGGAATAATTGGAGCAGGCAGCATGTATCCTGAGGTATTACGTGAACATATTCAGAAATGTAAATCGGCAACCCAAAAACCTTTTGGGGTAAATCTTCCCTTGTTATACCCGGATATTGATAAGCATATACAGATCATCATTGAAGAAACAGTGCCTATAGTATTTACATCGGCCGGCAACCCCAAAACCTGGACCCCGGTTTTAAAAGAACAGGGAATAACTGTTGTGCACGTAGTCAGCAGCAGCAGGTTTGCAAAAAAGGCACAGCAGGCTGGTTGCGATGCCATTGTTGCCGAAGGTTTTGAAGCCGGAGGGCATAATGGAAGAGAGGAGACGACCACGATGGTTTTAATACCAGCAGTATGCCAGGCAGTTGATGTTCCGGTTATTGCAGCGGGGGGCATTGCCACAGGCCGGCAAATGCTGGCAGCCATGGTGTTGGGTGCAGATGGGGTGCAGGTTGGAAGCAGGTTTGTTGCCAGTGAAGAAGCATCATCGCACATTAATTTTAAAAATCTTGTGATCAATTCACAGGAAGGTGATACGCAACTATCATTAAAGCAACTTACACCAGTAAGGTTACTGAAGAATCATTTCTTTCAACAGGTTCAGGAGGCAGAAAATAAATGTGCCACTGTTGAAGAACTTAATAAACTGCTTGGAAGAGGCAGGGCCAAACGAGGTATGTTTGAAGGCGATATGGAAGAAGGGGAACTGGAGATAGGGCAGGTAAGTGCCATCATTAAAGATATAAAGCCGGCAGCCGAGATAGTAGATGAGATATACAAAGAATACTCTGCGGCATTAAAGCAGCCGCTGAGATAATATATTTATATTTGCGCATTATTAAAAACTTAATAAATCAACCCCATAACAAATGTTACTAAACCCGGTACAAATGTTTACAGGATATAAAAAAGCGATTTTTATTTTCAGTATACTTTTTTTCTTTTTTGCAGGTTCGGCAAATGCACAAAATCCCAAAGATCCAAACACGCCGGATGTTCCCATTTTGCCCAGTACACAAATGGCACCAGCCCAGTTGTACGATATGCTGAAGGATAAAAATGCAGAAGGGCAAAAAAAAAAAGGTGACGACGCCAACAAAAAATTAAAAGACAGAATTGAGAAAGACAGCCTTGTGAAAGAAAAAACGCCTCAATCCATGAATCCTACAGAGGATACTTATGGTATGAACCTTTTCCGCAGTGGCGTAATAGCCTCAGTAACCGAATTATCTACCCCTCCGTTGGATTATCCTATTGGTGTTTATGACCAGATCATTGTATCGTTATGGAACGGTGCAGAAGCCACCCTGGATTATACGGTAGCCAGGGATGGTTCCATATTCCCAACCAGTATCGGAAAAATATACCTGCAGGGATTGACTTTTGAATCGGTACGTTCCCTGCTTACCCGCAGGTTCAAAGCTTTTGTACCCGCTTCAACCAATATTTCAGTATCCATAGGCCAGCCCCGGACCATTTCTGTAAATGTGGCAGGCGAGGTTAACAAACAGGGGCCGGTAGTAGTGTCTGCATTCACCAATGCATTTAATGTAATAGCGCTTGCCGGTGGGCCAACCAACCTGGCCAACCTGCGTGAAATTCAGATAAAAAGAGGAGGAAGAATTATAGACGTTCTTGATGTATACAAATACCTGACCACGGGCGATTTTGGAAAACATATTTACCTGGAGAATAACGATTTTGTGATCTTACAAACTGTTGAGAAAAAAGTAAAGGCAGAGGGTAAATTTAAACGACCCATGTTCTACCAGCTTAAAAAAGATGAAGGGCTGAAAGCGCTGCTTAAATTTTCCGGAGGCCTGGAAAGAGATGCTTTTTCCAGCGGTGTTAAGGTTTACCGTACACAACTTGAAAAGCAGATCATTGAAGATGTGAATGCTACTGCCATTATCAATCCTACCAATGATGCCAGGTTAAAAGACCAGGATTATTCATTGGTGGATGGGGATATTGTAAGGGTAATTGCTGTAAATCCCGGCTTGTTTAATAAGATTGAAATGAAGGGTGAGATCTCTTACCCCGGACAATATGAAGCCAGGAAAGGAGATAAACTTTTTGACCTGATAAACAGGGCAGGCGGTATCACCAGGAACACTTATCTGCCACGGGCCTATATTTTCCGCGGTGGCGGTGATAGTACCAATATTAAAGCCAGTAAGGTAGAGGTTAACCTGACCGATATTACCACGAACGATACTGCCAGTGTCAATAATGTGGAGTTATTTGCAAACGACCAGGTGTTGTTATTTAACAGCAACCAGTTTGCCGACAGGCAGTATGTTGAGATCTTTGGTGAGGTAAGAAAAGAAGGGAAGGTTAACAAGTACGGAGGCATGACCTTACAGGATCTGTTGTATTTGTCAGGCGGCTTAAAACAATCTGCCGAATATGGAAGAATTGAAATTTCCAGTGTGGTTGACCTGGATTCGGCAAAAGGTATGCAGCAGCCTACCCGTACTGTTTTAAAAACGATCAGAGTGTCACCTAGCCTGGATCTTGACAGTGTATCAGCCAAAATAGTGCTGAGGCCCTATGACCAGGTGTATGTGCGCAAAAATCCAACTTTTGAATTACAGCAACTGATCATGATAAACGGTATGGTTAAATATTCAGGCCCTTATCCAAGATTAAGCAAATCTGAAAGAATATCTTCTTATATAGACAGGGCCGGCGGTGTAAGGGAAGAGGCGGATCTGTCAGGTGCCATTTTATACCGTAAAAAAACACAGTTCTTCAGGGAAAATGTTACCAATAAAGTTGCGTCTTTAACAGATTCAATAGGCAGTATTGTTTTGGATTCTGTGAAAACCTCGTTGGCAGATGTTGCCAACGAACCAGTGAGCATCGACCTGTATCGTGCTTTAAAATACAGGAACAGCAAGTATGATATTGTTTTACAGGAAGGAGATGTGATCTTCATTCCGGAAATAAATCCTTTTGTAAATGTGAAGGGTGTGGTACAGTCGCCGTTAAAACTAACTTTTGATAAAGAGCATACCAGTGTTGGTTATTATATTGATAAAGCCGGGGGATATGGGATCAGGCCATGGCGTAAAAGGATTTATGTAACCTATGCAAACGGAAAGAGCAGGAGAACAAAAAATCTTTTCTTCATGCATTTTTATCCAAAAGTAAAAGAAGGGGCAACAGTTACTGTTCCGTCAAGGCCGCAGGGAGCAGAGATCACAGATACTGTTTTGCAGGTGGTGGTTTCCAGCATTCCGGTTATCCTGGCAGCTTATATTTTAAAAGTGGTGAAATAATTTTTAAACACAGGTAAGGCTATGAATAGTATTGAACTTTTAAAACAACTGATAAAAAGGCTTCGGAAATTCAGTTGGCTTATAGTTATTGTTGCTGTAATATTCGGCGGATTCTTCTATTATATGGCAAAACAAAGTGTTTTACTATATACTGCAAAATCAACCGTTTTCCCATTGAACGGAACTTCTGAAACCAGCCCCGGATCAACGATCAGCAGCCTTTTAGGACTGGGCGAGGGAACCAAGTCATTTACCGGTGATGCATCTATCAATATTGTGGAACTGGCCAACAGCCGCCGTACCCGGGAAGCTGTTGCTATGGAGAGAATACCATCTATGAAAAATAAAACCGTATCTGAGCTGTTGATTGAAGAGAACAACAGGCATGTAGGTTTTATGCAAAATTCGCCTATAGATATTCCCAAGGACAGTCTTGCTAAAATCAATATCGCCAGCAATTTATTAAAAGGTGCTTTTAGTGCCAAGATCAATAAAACCGGCATCCTGGAGCTTTATGTAACCAGTACAAGCACCGACCTGGTAAGGGAAGTAAGTTATATCTATATTGATAAGCTATCGGAATTCTATATTAACCTCAAAAAGAAAAAAGCCCAGATCGATTATGAATTTGCCGTTAAAAAAGCTGATTCATTAC
This sequence comes from Ferruginibacter sp., assembly GCA_046070545.1. Classification (GTDB taxonomy): domain Bacteria; phylum Bacteroidota; class Bacteroidia; order Chitinophagales; family Chitinophagaceae; genus Ferruginibacter. The sequence goes on along the minus strand of JBJTMN010000477.1, from coordinate 2,983 downwards.
TTCTGGTTCTGAATGTACTGGATAAACGTGCCATTGCGCTTGACGAAAGCACTTTTTTTACCAACGAAAGTTTAAAAAGATATAACCTGCCCAAGATCAACCTGGCACAGGATAAAGCAACTGTTCAGTCGCAATATTATTACGCGGTAAATAACAGGGAATCTGCAGCTTACCGTTTACAGAAAGAAACGCCCATTATTGAACTGCTTGATAAGCCAGAACAGCCATACGACACCGCTCAGAAATCTACCTTTACCTATTCGATCATAGGAGGCATTTTGGGATTGGTGATTGGTTTTATCCTGGTTAGCTGGAAGGTCATCAATAAATACATGACAGATGAGCTGAACAAAGCCATTGAAAAAGCATCCAAACCAAAAGAAACATCACCTCCATTGGTTCCGCAGGAAGAGCCAATAAAATAATTTCTGGTCTAGCCTTCGGCAAAAAAACATTGCCACAGAGGCACATAAACACTGAATTGAAAATGTATTTTCCGTGTTGCTAAGCCTCTGTGGCAAATTTGTAAGTTGCGAAGCAACTTTTATTTTCTGAAAGCCCATTTGATCATTTCTTTCCAGCTGGGTTTTTTACCATACATCAAAATACCTGTGCGGTAAATACGGGCTGCAAACCAGGTGGTAAACATAAAGCCTGCAACCAGTAATGCCATCGACAGGCCCAGTTGCCACCAGGGTACTGTATTAGGAACTCCAAACGGTATACGTGCCATCATTACTATAGGCGAACTGAATGGAATAATGCTTGCCCAAACTGCAACCGGGCTGCTGGGGTTTGCTATGGCCGGTGTCATTAACGCTATTGAAAAAATGATGAGCATCGTAATGGGGAAGCTGAGCGATTGTGCCTCCCTCATATCTTCATTAATGGCACTGCCAATAGCTGCATATAAAGATGAATAGAAAAAGAAACCCGCCAGTAAGTAGAAAATAAAACAACCAACCACGATTGGTAAGTTAACACTCGTAAATACGTTTTGTATCTGCCCTACCATACCAGTGGCTGCACCACCCATATTGCCGCTCGATTTGCCCACGTTGTAAATTATAAAAATGCAGACTATCCATATCAGGAACTGGGTTAAAGCAACCATGCCAATACCTATGATCTTCCCGATCATTAACTGGAATGGTTTTACAGATGAAACCACCACTTCGGCAATACGGCTTGTTTTTTCTTCTGTTACACCCATCATTACCTGGCTGCCGTAAAGCAACAGGATAAAATACATTAAAAAACCGGCCACATAGCCAATTACAGTAGCAATACCTGCATCTGCATTCTTATCTTTTTCGTTATTTAATTTCAGGCGAAGACTGCTGTTTAGTATTGAATCTTTGGCAGAAGTTAAGCCCAGGCTGTCGTGTTTTATTTTTGCCCACAGCTGGTTCAGTCTTTTTTCAACAGGGTCAATACCCCCATTTCCAAAAGATTTTTTTGTGTTAACCAGTATCCTGTTACTGTCTGTTCCGGTTTGCCAGTTAAAGTTTTCGGGTATAACAACATAACCATCATATCCCAAAGAATCAAAGTTCTCATAGAACCCTTTAATATCGCCGGGTACTAATTTTATTTTATTGAGGGTATCATCGGTTTTTACAGACCTTATCAGTTCATCGCTGAAAAGCCCCGATTTATCGATCATGGCGATATTCAGGTTTTCCTTTGTTTTATCAGCAATGTAGCCGGTTCCGAATATCAGCCCCAGGTATAATAAAGGAAAAAGTATGGTGCCGATGATAAAAGTCCTTTTTCTTACCCGGGTAAGAAATTCTCTGCGGATGATCAACAATATCTTGTTCATGGTAAATGAGTTAGTTATTCTGAATTGATAATTTATTCGCTTATTTTTTCAAATTGCCTGGCTGTAGGCGTACCTTCTACCAGTTTAATGAAAATATCATTTAAGGAAGGAAGTATTTCTCTGAAAGAAACAATACTGTTTGACTGGTTGATAAAATATCCCAACACATCATTGGCTTTAAATCCATGGTTGATCCGTACGATCAGCTCTTGTTTTTTTACATTGATTATCTCAAATGCAGGGCTGCTGATATTTTGGGGGATGTTCTCTAACTGAATGCTGTAGAGGTGTTCCTTGAAATCCTGTTTTACTGCATCCACCGTGCCATCCAGTATCTTCTTTCCTTTATTTACCAATACAATATGGTTGCAGATCTCTTCTACCTGTTCCATGCGGTGTGTACTGAAGATGATCGTGGTGCCGTTTTGTGCAAGCCTGTAAATTTCATCTTTAATTAAATTGGCATTCACCGGGTCAAGGCCGCTGAAAGGCTCATCCAGTATTATAAGATCTGGCTCATGTAATACCGTGATAACAAACTGCAGTTTTTGCCCCATCCCTTTACTCAGGTCTTCCACCTTTTTGTTCCACCAGCTCTCCATTTCAAGCCGTTTGAACCAGTCTTTGATCTTATCCATGGCATCCTGTTTACCAAGCCCTTTCAGCCGGGCAAGGTATAATGCCTGTTCACCGATCTTCATTTTTTTGTAAAGCCCTCGTTCCTCTGGCATGTAACCAATATATTTTGCATCGGTCTCCGGATCAAATTTTTTACCCTTGAGTAAAATATCTCCGCTGTCCGGATAAAATATACCCGTGATCATTCTTATTAATGTTGTTTTACCGGCACCATTGGGACCCAGTAATCCAAAAATGCTGCCCTTTTCAATATTCATGCTGATATCATCAACAGCTTTTTGGGTAGCAAAATATTTTTTAAGATTTTGAATTTCTAAGATGTTCATGTTGTAGTCAGTTAATTTCAGAAGCCAAATGTAGTAATGTATGTATGATAATTAAAAATCCTTTTTACCAACGGGCCGATTGTCAGGACGAAACCACGAATGATAGTTGCCTGGCAACCTTTTCGCCATCCATAGCGGCACTTACAATGCCGCCTGCATAGCCGGCACCTTCGCCGCACGGATAAAAATTATG
>JBJTMN010000476.1:0-4420 GCA_046070545.1 Ferruginibacter sp. | reverse complement strand
ATCTGGCTGGCATTTTTAATTGCATTCTTCAACCAGCTATCGGGCATCAATTTTATTTTATATTATGCCCCTGAGATCCTTTCCAGGATGGGCCTGGGCGAAAAAGAATCTTTGTTAAATTCAATTGCTATCGGAGGTACTAATTTAGTTTTCACGTTTGTAGGACTGTACCTGATCGACAGGCTTGGAAGAAAAACCCTGATGATCATTGGTTCATTCGGGTATATCCTGAGCCTGTCTATGGTTGCTTATGCATTCAAAACACATGGCAGCCCGGTATTTTTAATGACCTTCCTGTTATTGTTCATCGCCTCGCATGCTATCAGCCAGGGCGCCGTTATCTGGGTTTTCCTGTCTGAGATATTCCCCAATAAGATACGTGCAAGGGGCCAGTCCTTTGGAGCCAGTGTTCATTGGGTATTCGCAGCCATCATCACCTTAATTACACCTGTATTTCTAGATGACAAAAAAGGGATCCTAAAAGATGCACCCTGGATCATCTTTGCATTCCTGGCAGGTATGATGGTCTTACAACTGATATGGACTGTAACCAAAATGCCGGAGACAAAAGGCGTTTCACTGGAAGAACTTGAAAAAAAATTAAGCAGTTAAATATACCTGGTTATGAAAATAAAAATCGTAGTTTTTATAATTACCGCCTTCAATGCCTTACAGGTATCTGCCCAGACAAAATTATATACCGAACAATACCGGCCTCAGTTCCATTTCTCGCCTGCAACAAACTGGTGCAACGATCCCAATGGCCTGGTTTATAATAATGGCACTTACCATTTATTTTACCAGCACAACCCCTTTGGCAACCGCTGGGGGCATATGACCTGGGCACATGCAACCAGCAAGGATCTTATTCACTGGAAACACATGCCCATCGCTATTCCCGAAGAAAATGGTATTATGATATTCTCAGGAACCTGCGTTGTTGATAAAAACAATACCAGTGGTTTTGGTAAAGACGGTAAGATACCGATGGTAGCCGTTTACACCGGCCATATTGAAAACAAAAATCAATCGCAACATATTGCATACAGTTTAGATGATGGTATTACCTGGACCAAATATGCAAACAACCCTGTATTAGACCTGCATAAAGTTGATTTCAGGGATCCCAAAATATTCTGGTACGAGCCAAAAAAATATTGGGTGATGAATGTCATGCTCCCGGTAGAACACATGGTTCAGTTTTATGCTTCAAAGAATTTAAAAGACTGGACTCATTTAAGTGACTTTGGTCCCGCAGGTGATACCACTGGTGTTTGGGAATGTCCCGATCTTACAGCAGTACCTGTAGAAGGACTGCCTGGTAAAAATAAATGGCTTTTGCAAATGTCGATGAATGCAACCATGCAGTATTTTGTGGGAGAATTTGACGGGGAAAAATTCACCAACGAAAACCCGGCCAGTAAAATTTACAGGCCCGATTACGGACCAGATTATTATGCAGCCATTGCTTACAATCAATTACCGGCAACTCATTTACCAACAGCCATTGGCTGGGTAAACAACTGGAACTATGCCAATGATATCCCTACCACTCCCTGGAAAAGCGCTATGTCGGTTCCCCGAAATTTAAGTGTAAAAAAAAACGGTAACGAATGGATACTTGTACAAAAGCCGGTAGCCGCTGCAAATTCATTACGAAAAGAAATCTATGCATCTGCCGGTGTTACTGTTAGCGATAAAAATAGTTTGCCGGTAAAAAGCAAACAATTTGAATTGCAGGTTGACATAGAACCATCCACAGATGCCATATGCGGGTTAAGGCTGGCTGTAGGTAATAACCATAATTTTGAACTTGGTTACAATGCTGCCAGCAAAACATTTTATATCGACCGCAGTAAAAGCGGAAACGACAGCTTTAACGACAATTTTAAAAAGCTGAACCATTTTGAAAAAGCGATCACATTAAAAAATAACAAAATCCACCTGCAGGTATTTTACGATAACAGCATTGCCGAAATTTTCGTGAACGGAGGGGAAGCAGCTTTTACTGCACAACTTTTTCCGGATGCCGGGGATAACGGCATTGAGTTATTTAATGGGGGTTCAAAAAGTAAATTCACTAACCTGCATATCTGGCAAATGAAATCAGTTTGGTAATTCAGTTAGTTTTATTTTTGCAGTGTTTTAACTGATTTAATCTTAAATTTTCACAAGTGATCAACAAAAAGTCTATTACACTTACAGCTTTTATGCTTGCAGGAGCATTTATTATTTATGCCACGTTTTTTAAGTCCGGATATCAAAAAGAAATTACCATCAGTGCCTCAGTGCCGGTAATTCACCGGGAGATCTCTTCATTGAATAAAATAGCCAGGTGGTTTTTGCCATTTGCCGGGGCAGATACCAGCACCTCTAAACTCATAAAATCCGGCAAGCTCGAATTTGACAACATCTCACTTAAGATCAGCAATATTGTAGGGTATTCAACCCGGTATGAAGTGTCGGAAAATAACCATGCAAAACAACTACTATTCAATGTAATGCCCGATACAGGACATAACAGTAAGGTGACAGTAAATTATACTGCTACACTTTGGCAGCAGCTCTTTAACTCAGATAAGATCATCAGTAACACCATCAAAAGCCTGGAAAACCTGAAAGATTATTTAGGTGATTCAAAAAAAATGTATGGTTACGAAGTTGAAATGACGAGTGTTACCGACACTGCCTTTCTTTTTTCCTCGCAAGTGGTGCCGGCACTGGAGAAAAAAGCTGCTTTTAAAAATCTATATGGATCACTGATACAATTCGCTGAATCAATGAACCTGGGCTATAATGGTGTACGCATTTTTTATATGCTCCCCTATGGCAAAGACAGCATGCACTTATTTACCAGCATAGGAATTTCCAATACCGAAAATGCACCGCTTACAGGGCCATTTATCCTGAAAAGAATGCCCTATATGGGCCGTTTATTGAAGACCTATTACCAGGGAGGTTTTGGCAATGTCATTTCATCATTAGATGCCTTAAACCAATATAAATCTGATAACCAGATGAACAGTATGGCCATCCCATTTATAAAATTGATCTCAGAAGGAATTGAATTTGATGATTCACAGATTATCCAGGCAAATGCATTGTACCCGGTTTATTAAGTTCAGTAATCTTCAGGTATTTTGTTTAGTAAGCACCATGCGGTTGCTTATTGAATGATCATAAGTGCATCATTATTCCTGGCTATTACAAAAGCTTTCTTTTTATTGATGACAGCGGCTTTAATATGCCTTACCTGGTTTTTAATAATAACCCCGTTTATATTTTCGGCCACAAAGTTCCCATTGCCTTTGTTAACCAGTATGGTTCCAAATCCTGCATCATTCCTGTTCAAAGGCATGGCCTGCTCATAAAAATTGCCTGCGGTTAAAATATCCGGTAAATTATCTCCGTTGGCATCAATGATCTCAGCATCTCTTAAGCAGGTTAGCTGTGCCTGCCAGGGAAGTTCCCGTACGGCAAAATTCCCTTTGCCATCATTGATCAAAACCGCATTAGAAAAATAATCTGCAGTAAAAAGGTCTGCGCTGTTCAGCTTCCTGGCCGAGAAAATATCTGTTAATGATGCCTTGGAAAAATCACCGGCATACAGGTATTTCTTTTTAATAAATGGCATCTGTTTCTCCAGGTCCATCTTAGCGGCCATGGGTATTTCTACTCCCTGCTTATAGTAAGTTATGATTTGTTCTTTGGTGCCATTGTCATCAAAATCATTATAATACATTCTAACAGGTTCCTTTTCTGATGGCTGAAAAATACAGTTCTTTCCCTGGTTACCAGCAATAAAATCAATATCTCCATCATTATCTATATCTACAGGCAAAACAAAATTCCACCAGCCATGATCTTTGGTAAGTTCCTTTTTAATGAATTTCCCGTTGCTGTACACAAAGGCTTCAATGCCTCCCCATTCAAGGGTTACAACCAGGTCTTGCTGCCCGTCTTTATTTATATCGGCCCAGGCTGCATTGGTAACCAATCCTGCATCTGACAAACCTGCTGCCAGTGTATTGGTAACATCTTTAAAGTGGCCTGTGCCATCATTCAACAACAGGCTGGAGGCGGGAATTTTTCCGTATTGAAAAGGTATTGCCTTGGCACCTAAAAAAAGATCAACAAAACCATCATGGTTAAAATCACAGGGTTTGATACATGACTGGGTTTGATAAATGGGAGGAAAAGCATCCATGGATTTGTGCATATTCCCTTTTCCATCATTCAGGTAAAGCCTGGGCCTGCGCCATTCCTCCTGTGCAAAAAACTCATTACCCCCACTGGCTACAACCAGGTCGGTAAATCCATCTTTATTTACATCGGCAAAGCAGGCATCAACATCTTCATACGTGCTGTCCAGTAAAAATTCAGGCTGCACCGATCTTGAAAATGTACCATTTTTATTCTG
>JBJTMN010000475.1:0-2930 GCA_046070545.1 Ferruginibacter sp. | reverse complement strand
GCCGGTCTTGATGTGCTTCGTATTATCAATGAGCCTACTGCGGCAAGCCTGGCATACGGTTTTGGATTAAATAAGGCCGAAACAAAGACCATTGCGGTGTATGATCTTGGCGGTGGAACTTTTGATATCTCCATTTTGCATATTACCGGAGGTGTTTTTGAAGTGTTATCTACCAATGGTGATACGTATCTGGGTGGCGATGATTTTGATGCGGCTATTGTTGACCATTGGTTGCAACAAAATGATTTTGGCGGTAATGCTGTAAAACACAGGCAGATGCTGCGGTTAAAAGCCGAAGAAGCAAAAAAGTATTTATCAGCAAATGATGTTTATGAAACCATGTATGAAGGGAAAGAAATTTTTATAAACAGGGAAGGCTTTCATGAGATCATAAAACCTATTGTTGAAAGAACCATTGTGGCCTGTAAAAATGCTTTAAAAGACGCGGCTTTAAAAAAGGATGAAATTGATGAAGTTGTAATGGTGGGTGGAAGTACCCGGGTACCACTGGTAAAAGAAATGGTAAGTACATTCTTTGGCAAAAAAATAAATGATACAGTTGATCCGGATGAAGTGGTTGCTTTAGGCGCTGCCATTCAGGCCGATATACTGGCTGGCAATACTACAGACCTGTTGCTGCTGGATGTTACGCCCTTATCGCTTGGGTTGGAAACCATGGGCGGCTTAATGGATGTGTTGCTGCCACGCAATTCTAAAATTCCGGCAAAGGCAGCCCGGCAATACACTACCTATAAAGACGGGCAAAGCGGTATGAAGATAGCGGTTTACCAGGGCGAGCGGGATATGGTAAAAGACAACCGCCGCCTGGCCGAATTTAATTTAACCGGCATACCCGGGATGCCGGCAGGTATGCCCAAAGTAGAGATCAGTTTTTTAATAAATGCCGATGGTATTCTGCAGGTGAACGCAAAAGAGTTACGCAGTGGTATTGAGCAATCTATTGATGTAAAACCCCAGTATGGATTAACAGATGAGGATGTGGAAAAAATGCTGTTGGATTCCATGCAACATGCCCAGGAAGATATGGATATGCGTGCCCTGACAGAGGCTAAAACGGAAGCAGAGCAGCTGTTACAAACCACTGAAAAATTTTTACAGAAGAATTTTGAAAATTTGACACATGCAGAGATAACTGCCACCTCACTTGCCATGCAGGCATTGCAGCTTTCGCTGGATATGAATGATAAAAACCTGGTACAGGCAAAAACGGAAGAACTGAACGATATCTCCCGGCCATATGCTGAAAGGATCATGGACCAGGCAATTGGCAAGGCAATGACCGGCAAAAAAATATAACCTGTAATTAACCAAACAGCTGCAATGAAAACCGGTAACATGTTTTTAAATAAAAAAATTGCTGCTGTTGGCCTGGCTTATTTTTTAATTAGTGCATTTTTACTTTTTAAACTTGGTATTCAGCTGGATGGTGAGGCTGAAAAATTTATCGACAATGCAAATCGCATCATAAGCGGGCAGGGCCTTTTCAATGGCGTTTTTGGATATTTCTATATTGTTTATACGCTGTTGGTGGCTTTGTTTATTAAACTATCTGTAAACCTGGTTTTGGTTGGCATTCTTCAGATCGGTTTGTCATTTTTTGCGGCACTATGCCTGTATAAATTATTGGTAAACACCCTTGCAAACACTAAGCTTGCGTTCCTGTTCTTTATCATATACCTGCTTTGTTATCCCATTCAAAAATGGAATTTCTTTTTATATTCAGAAAGTGTGCATACCAGTTTACTGGTAATAGGAATGTACTGCTACCATAACTGGTCCATCAATAAAAAAAGAAGCAGCCTGGCGGTTTCTTTGCTTATCTTGATATTGATCTTTTTTTCCAGGCCGGTAGGACTTTTGTTCCTGGTTTCACTATTGTTTGTACTGATTCTTTGGTTGTATAAAAATAAAAAAATGCTGCAGTTTTACCTGTTGTCAGCTGTTAGCATCGCTTCAGTGGTTGTGATCCTGAATTCTCCTTATACAGCATTTGTAAATCCAGATTCTATCAGGAGGATGGAGATCATCTGCCAGGTTCCCGAAATCAAAAACCCTGCTGAATACAAAGAGTATAACAGGGAAGGTTTGTATAAGGCATTTACAGTTATAAAGGACGAAATCGGGTTTGGCACATTCTTTAAAAACGGGATAAAAAAGCTGGGATATTTTTTTGGAATGTACCGCAGTTACTATAGCTGGCAAAATAACCTGCTGTTGATCTGCTTCACTGTTTTTTACCCTGTAGCTTTAATAGGAATATTTTCAAAACCGGAAAGATCATTTTATTATACCAGGGTATTCTCAATGATCTATTTATCCTTTACTGCTGTTGGAATATTCTTTACCTGCGATGAATGGAGCAACCGTTTTATCAGCGCAGCATTTCCTTTTATTTTGATATTGGCAGCGGGTGGGATTTCAAAGGCATTTAAAAAAAACGACAGTGTTGTAACTGTAAACTAAGCCTTGCTGATTTTCTTTTTCAAAAAGTATGATTCAAAATATTTATAACTTAAACTACTTAGTAAGTAAGTGGCAGGCAAACATATAACTACGTTGATGAAATGGATTGTATTGTTATCAAACGAGTAGTTCAGGGAGGTGAAAATCTTATTCAAAAATATAAAGCCTGAAAGGAATAAAGGCCAGTGAAAAATATACATCCCATAGGATATCCTGCCTGTAAACCTCAAAAATGAGAGCGACGTAATACGGTCGATCATTTTATTTTTTTTTTGCAAAATGATCATAAGCAGACCTGCGAATATGAGTGCAATTATTGTATAACCGCCACCCGAAATAAATGCATTGCTTTTTTCGGCATCACGGTTTATTGCGATGTAAAGAAATAAAACAAGCGCACATAGCATGGTTAACCAGGGAATGAAAGGTAAAAATCTCCTGTAGAT
>JBJTMN010000474.1:0-2171 GCA_046070545.1 Ferruginibacter sp. | reverse complement strand
ATACCTGTATTAACATGTGATGCTACTGCCTTGAAAACTGTAGCCCGAAATAATATTGTTCTATATCGCATGGAAGGGCCGGTAGTGAAAGATAAATGGGGTGGCAGTGATATAGAAAAGGCATTGAAATAGTTTTCACTGTTCAAAATTTGCTTTGCTATACATTTTTAAAAAAACTTTCTATTCTCTTTTGGTGCTGCTTGGTGTGGTAGTGCTGGTCTTTATTATGTTCCAGGGTTTTGGCGATCCTGCAAGAATGATAGTGGGACAAACCGGGGATAAAAAAACAATGGATAATATCCGTAGCGACTTGTACCTGGATCAACCAAAATGGAAACAGTTTGTATTGTATGTGAATGATGTTTCACCGCTTTGCATGCACAGTAAAGCCGATATTGAAAAGAAACAGCTGAAAGGATTTTTTATTGGTGGCGATACTAAATTCGGCATCAAGGTTCCTTACCTGCGTAAAAGTTATCAGACAAAAAAGGAGGTTGCCAAAGTTTTGATGGAAGCCTTACCCGGCACTTTGATCCTGGCAATAGCAGCCATGTTATTTGCAACCATCATTGGTATCCTGCTGGGGGTTATTGCTGCTGTTAAAAAGGGTACCTGGATGGATACAACTGCTGTATTTTCCAGCATAGCCGGCATTTCGGCTCCTTCCTTTTTTATGGCGATCATTATTGCCTATTTCTTTGGTATTGTGTTGCATAATATCACCGGTTTACATTTAACAGGAAGCTGGTATGATATTGATGAAGTGACAGGTGAAAAATACCTGAGCCTTAAAAACCTAATTCTGCCTGCATTTACATTGGGTATAAGGCCCCTGGCCATCATTACACAATTAACCCGGAGTTCAATGCTGGATGTGCTGGGGCAGGATTACATTCGTACGGCATATGCCAAAGGACTCAGTAAAAAAGCTATTATTTTTAAACATGCATTACGCAATGCATTGAACCCGGTAATAACTGCTATTACCGGGTGGTTTGCCGAATTGCTGGCAGGTGCCTTTTTTGTAGAATATATTTTTGGTTGGAACGGTATAGGGAAAATTACCGTTGATGCCCTTGAAAAATTAGATTATCCTGTAGTGATGGGTTCTGTTTTATTAAGCGCCTGTATTTTTATAATCATCAATTTATTTGCTGATGTGTTGTACAGAATGGTAGACCCACGTATCAAAACGCAATAACTGCTATTTTTCCAGTAAGCCCTGATCAACCCATTTTTTAACGATCACAATTTCTTCTGCAGATAATTTTGCGTTCTTAAATGGCATAAACCCGCGATCGGTAGGATTTAACTGGATCCTTGCCAATATATCAGCACTATATTTTTTTGCTCCTTCATAGTTTTCAAAACTGGCTTTACGTCCTCCTTTGGATGGCAAATGGCAGGGACTGCATTTTGCCTGTATCAGGGGTATCACATCTGTAGTGTAAGTTGTTGGAATAACCTTTGGAGTTTTAGATGCACTGTTCTTTTGCGAGCAGGCTGCAAACAGGGTTACACCGATAACGATAAAAATGAAAGAGATCTTTTTCATACAAGTTGTTTAAAGAGTTTAAGCTTACAATTTAAAAATATTAAACGAAAAGAAGCATAATTTTTTATGAATGGTTAGTAATTCATTAACCTCCTTTAACAGGTTGTTTGTAAACGTATTTTATCATGGTTCGTCTTATATACATTGGTAACAATTAAATTATACAATTATGAAAAAGATTTTTACACTACTGGTATCAACGGCAATGTTAAGTACCGCATTTGCACAGTATGGTCAAAGAGACCAGCGGAACAGGGAAAATAATGACCAGGTTTATGCAGCTAACACTGGCCGTGACTATGACAGGCACGATAACAGTTACGGAAAGGATGGAAGAAGGTACGAAAGAAGAACCTATGTTTTTACATTCAGGGAAAAGAATATGCAGATCGATCAGATCTACCGTGAATATAATTACAGGATAGAATCTGTAAAAAATAAACCCTTTATGAGCTGGTATCAAAAGAGGCGCCTGGTAAATAACCTGGAAGCACAGCGGGATGCTGAGATTTGCCAGGTAAATGAAAGGTTCAACAGTCCGGACAATCTTTTTGGTGACTATGGAAGACATGATAAAAAGCGTTGGTAAACATGAACATAAAAAACTAAAATCCCG
>JBJTMN010000473.1:0-7696 GCA_046070545.1 Ferruginibacter sp. | reverse complement strand
AAAGATGTGCATTTTGTTGACCGCATGGAAATAAAGCAGCAAAGAAATACAGATCTTAATTTTTCATCTGTAAGGCCGTTTAACAGGAAGTATATTGTGGAGCAGGTTGAATTCATTGATAGTGCACGCCTGGGTTATATTGATACCCTGACCCAAAAGGATAAATACGCAGAATGGAACAGCCAGGACCTGACCGACCTGGATGAATACAACCTGGCCAGTTTTTTAATGAATAACAGCGAATGGGTAACCGGCCCTAAAAAGGATTTTTTGAGCAAACGTCCCTTCCTGAAGACCTTTTACAAGACCAAACCCAATTTTTTAGAAGCAAAGACAAATAATTTTTTCCTGGCGGTGAACCCCGTTTTTCAATATGTGATGGGTGTAGAGACAGGTTACAATAAACCTGTTTATTTGAACAGTAAAGGCATTACAGCCAGGGGAACGATTGGAAAAAAAATAGGCTTCTCTACTTATTTAACCGATAATCAGGAAAGGGCTCCGCAGTTTTACCAGCAAACAGTAAGCGCTTTAAGGGCCGTACCCGGGGTAGGTTTTTACAAACCATTTAAAACAAGCGGCTACGATTATTTTGATGCGCGTGGTTATATCACGGTACGTGCAGGCAATGCTATTGACGTACAATTTGGTTACGATAAGAATTTTATCGGCAATGGTTACCGTAGTTTATTCCTGAGCGATTGGGGTAACAGCAATTTATTTTTAAAACTGAATACCCGCATCTGGAAAATAAATTACCAGAACCTGTTCATGGAACTGATGCCCCAGTTTAAAAAGAGCGGCGATACCTTGCTTGACCGCAAATATGCTGCCATGCACCACCTGAGCATGAATGTTACCAAATGGCTGAATGTGGGTTTATTTGAAGGGGTGATCTTTGGCCGCAAGAACCGGTTTGATTTTCAATACCTGAACCCGATCATTTTTTACCGGCATATTGAAGGTACTGTTGGAAGCCCTGATAATGCCATTGCGGGTTTTGATTTTAAAGCCAATATTGCCCACAGGGCACAGGTTTACGGGCAGCTGCTGCTGGATGAATTTGTACTATCTGAAATTAAAAAGAATAACGGAAGCTGGGTTAATAAATGGGGCATTCAGCTGGGTGTGAAATACATTGATGCATTTGGGGTACCCAACCTGGATATACAGCTGGAAGCTAACAGGGTAAGGCCATTCACCTACACCCATAACGATACCATATCCAATTACACACATTATAACCAGCCACTGGCACACCCATTGGGTGCCAATTTCCAGGAGTTCCTGGGTATTGTACAATACCAGCCTGCCCCCAAATGGCATGTGTATTTACAGGGTATCTACTATTACAAAGGATTGGATAGTGCCGGCATTAATTTTGGCGGAAATATTTTCAGGGATTACAGTACCCGCAGCCGGAACGATGGATTTAAAATTGGCAGCGGCGATAAAGCAACGGTTATGAATGCCTACCTGCAGGTTTCTTATGAAATAAGGGAGAATGTGTTCTTTGAAGTATCAGGATTATACCGTCATTATAAAACCATCAATAACCCAACTGCTGCTACCACCACCATGTTTACGGGAGGAATCAGGATCAATATGTTCAACCGGAGATACGATCTTTAAAAGCAGAGCTATGAAAAGCCGCTTTTTGTCAATGTTTCGACAAGCTCTACATGAGAAAAAGCTGTCAGTCTGGGCTTGTCTAAGACGGCTTTCGGAGCAAATCTTTCATGTTGCCAGACTACTTACAAAGTTTCTATTCTACAGTTAGTGAGAAGAATACTGATCTTGAATTGATCTGATCTATGGTGTTGGAATATTTCAGGTTCACATCCCTGCTATGCAGGTTACCCAGGCCCCAGCCCATTTTAATTTCGGGTGTTAGCACAAACATGGGGAAATAAAAATGAAAGCCCATCCCTACTTCCACGCCGTAATCAAATTTTTTCAGCTTTACCTGTTCCTCTGCATTACGGGCCCCTGCATTGGATGCAAGATCATATTCCACTTTACCACCGGCTATCATGTATACTTTAAAATTATTGATACGGTCGCTGCTGAATTTCAGCTGTACAGGTATACTGAGCGAAATGGATTGTGTTTTCTTTGCAGTTACAGAATCTTCTCCGGCGGGTTTATCGGGATAAGTAACATTGTACAGAAAATTCCTTTCTGTAAATGTAAGGTCAACCGGGTACGTACGCAGGTCAAAATGATTGCTGAGACGGAAGTTAACCAGCCAGGCCAGGCTAACACCGGTACTATTCACACTTTCAATAACAGTAATACTGTCCAGCGGCGGATTTTGTATGGTTTGTAAAAATTTCGGATGGTGTGTAAAAGCAAAATGCGACCTGTTTGTACCAAGGGTAATACCAAACCGAACCCTTTTATCATCATGGTCTTCCTGGTTCACTTCCTGCCTTAACTGGGCAAAGCCAATCAAAGGAAAAAAGAAAGCCGCCAAACCAATACCCATTATTTTTTTTCTCCGCAATAAATACTGCATATTCCTAAGCTCAGTGGTTTAGTGTAAGTATTTGTATACCCCAGGTTATCCAGGATATTTGTAAAGTTTTTCCCTTCCGGAAACTGCTGAATTGATTCGTCGAGATATTGGTATGCGTTGCGGTTTTTTGAGAATATTTTACCCACGTTAGGGGTAATGATCTTCATGTAAAAATTATAGATGGCTTTTACAAAAGCAGATCTTGGTTTACTGAATTCCAGTACTACCAGTTTACCACCGGGCCTTAAAACCCGTAGTATTTCTGACAGGCCTTTTTCCAGGTTCTCAAAATTACGTACCCCAAAAGCCACTGTTACCGCATCAAACGACTCATTTTTAAAATTTATTGTTTCGCAATCGCCATTTAACAGTTCAATGCTGCTGTCCAGTCCCAGTTTCTGTATCTTTTTTCTGCCCAGTTCAAGCATACCATCGCTGATATCAATACCAGTGATCTTTTCCGGTTTTAATATACCAGATGCCATAATGGCCACATCTGCTGTCCCGGTAGCCACATCCAGTATTGTTTTTGGTTTGATGGCCAGTAACTGCCTGATGGCTTTTTTCCTCCACCTTACGTCAATACCG
Organism: Ferruginibacter sp.; assembly: GCA_046070545.1. Taxonomy (GTDB): domain Bacteria; phylum Bacteroidota; class Bacteroidia; order Chitinophagales; family Chitinophagaceae; genus Ferruginibacter. The sequence goes on along the minus strand of JBJTMN010000473.1, from coordinate 4,590 downwards.
GCACTTAAAAATCGGTTTAAAAAATCGTATCGGAATGCTATATCATTAAACATACCCGCCACCTGCTGTTTTTTACCCAGCTGCGAGTCTTTATAAGGCACTACCGTATCATGTGCGTATTCTGTCATGGGTTGCAAATATACGAGGTTTTGAGGGAGAAGGATGCCTTCGGAGCTGTGTAAAGCCTGTTAAAATCAGATAGCAAAATCAATCAGTATCTTTGCATTATGCAAATCAAATCAGCAAAATACGTTATCAGTAGTCCCGATTACGAAAAATGCCCGGCACCCGACAGGCCCGAGTATGCCTTTATTGGCCGCAGTAATGTAGGTAAGTCATCGCTCATCAATATGCTTTGCGACAATGATAAGCTGGCTAAAACCTCCGGCTCGCCGGGAAAAACGCAGTTGCTGAACCATTTTGAAATCTCATCGGCACCTACACCAAAAGCAAACCAAACAGCAGCAACAGGAATTGTAAAGCGTACGTTGTGGTATTTGGTCGATCTGCCGGGTTATGGCTTTGCCAAAGTGAGCATGAAAAGCCGGAACCGCTGGGAGCAGATGATCGAAAACTACCTGCGTAAAAGGGAGAACCTGACCATGGTTTTTGTGCTGATAGATGCCCGCCACAGCCCGCAAAAAATTGACCTGGAATTCTTACTGCAATTGAGGACCTGGAGTGTTCCCTTCTGCCTCATCTTTACAAAAAGCGATAAGGAAAACCAAAGCGTGGTAAGTAAGAATGTGAAAGCATTTTTGGAAGCCATGAAAAAGAACTGGCAGTTTTTACCTCAGCACTTTGTAACCAGTGCGGTTAAGAAGACCGGTAAGACAAAAATTCTTTCTTTTATTGAAGAGACGAATACGAGTTTGGAAAGTAAAGCGGATTAAAGCCTGGTGGCTGTATTTTCGCAAATACAAACCTGCTGAATTTTACAAAAAGACCAATTTTAGTTCACCACCTTATTGGCACAGCTGCTGCTGGCAAAGGCCTCGGGCTTGGCTTTAAAGGCAAAACCCATTCCCAGGATGTAGCCCATGGCTTCACGCAGGGCTTCATTGCTCTTAAACTGCGGATTGGTGTTGATGTCGGCATGCACTTCCATATCCACATTGTAGAGGGTGAACAGGTCGCACAGTTCATACGCGATCTCAATACTTTTAGCCACTTCTACCAGCATCCTTTCTTTAATGCTGTACTTCAGCAATGTTTTTTCGTTGTGAATGAACATAAAGCCTCCGCGTCCTTCACGTAAAAAAACAATGACTGTGGCAAATTCGGTCTCCTTTCCTTTTACCTGGCTGTCGGTGCCAATACAAACTTTTAAATGATGACCGGCTTCTGATTCTTTTTTGATAGCCTGTTCTACAGCATCCTTGATGTGCAGCTGGATGGGATCTCCGTTAAATTTTCTCCATAACATAAAAATGGGTTTTTTAAAGTTACGGATAAAACACCTAAATCCCCTAAAGGGGACTTTGGTAACAGTAAAATAATTTAAGAAGCTATTTTTACCTGGCAGTTGGCTATTATTAATGCAGATACATTTTTAAGCTCTAAGTTCCCCCTCATCCTGAGTGTAGCCGAAGAGCGGGGGGCGGAGGGGGTATGGCCCTGGGGTTGGGCAAAAAAAAGGGAGGTAGCCCCTAACGCTACCCCCCGACTTACACATGAATCTACCTTACTGTTTTATAATCCGTTCTGTTTGTCTTTGATCGTTGTTGAATAATTGAATGATATACATACCTCTGGCCTGGTTTGAAACATTAAGATGGTTAATGCCTTTCAATCCTGATCCTGCATATATTGTTTTTCCGTTCAAGTCTGTTAAAACAAACTGGTAGTTAACTGCTGCATTGATAACAATATCATCATTTACCAGGGTAGATACTTTGAATGACTGCTCTGCATCCGCTGTACCCTTGAGGGCAATGATATTTGAGTACACGGCCTGGTTTAAAACCGAAGTAACTTTTAAGCGGTAAAAAATGGTATTGCTTTTATAGGGCTGATATGAGAATTTGTCTGAAGCCGCTGCCACATTTGTCAATGCAGTGAAGCTGTTACCATCTGCAGAACTCTGAACTTCAATTGTTTTAACAGGTTCGTCGGCGATTATATTCCAGCTCAGGTTATGCCTGTTCTTTTCTGAGGTTCCGTTCAGTTTCACTTCATGTATCGGCAAACCACTGAAAGAACCACTGATGGTATAAGATCCCAGGCTTCCGTAAGAGCCGATATTGCTGTTTCCGGTACCCCGTATTTTGATATAGTATGTTCCGGCGTTCAATATTGTATCTATGGTTACACTCAGGGTTGTCAACGGATCGTAGGACCTGATAAGGGTTGCCGATGAATTGTACAGGTCAAAGGCAATATCCAGGTTGGCTCCAGCCGAATTTGCACCTACACTAAACGGTGCTGCCACTACATGATAGTTTGAATTTGCATTAAGTGTAAACTTAAAGGCATCAATATCTGTATCAGTGGTAATGATACCACTAACATTAAAGCTGTTTCCCGGTATTGCAAAAGTTGAAGCATTCAGTGTTTCTCCATAATCATCGGCACGATATCCAAACCCGTTGTATGTAACAATAGTGTACAGGTTATCTTCTGTATATCCGCAACCATCGGGTGTAGGGCCATTGTTCCAGTTACTGAAATTTTTATTGGTGGCCTGGCTGTTTCCCATGATGGGTGCCCAGCCTGTTTCACCGGTCCCGTAACCGGTGCTGTATGTTTCCATCAGGTTGCAGGTAACCCCGTATTTTGACTGGTGTGTTAAACTTACCGTGTGACCGCTTTCATGAGCAATGGCTTCGGCTACTTTTTTGGTATTGGCGGGCCCCAGCCTGTCGCTGAAAACAAAGCCCGGTGTATCATCGCCCCAGCTGAAGGAGCCGCTGAAAGCTACCCCGCTGTAACCGGCAGCATACCAGCTGCTGGTGGTAGTTACAATGATACGTACACGCAGATTCAACGGAGCTGCCAGAAATACGGCTGAATCTGTTGTAATGTTCAGGTCAAATGGCCTGTAATCTTCTGCCACCCGGTTGAATGCCTCTATGATCTGGGGATCGGTTAAACCTGAGGAAGCACAATAAATGGGATTTCCGCTATTCCATAAACCGTTTTGTACAGTATGCCCGTCAAAATCAAGAAAAATGGTTGCGATGGCCGAAGGGTAACTATTTAGCTTAGGTACACTGAATGCACTGAACGAAATCAGCAGCAGCGCCGTGATTATTAAGGATGTAAAAATCTTTTTCATTTCAGGGGTTTTTAGGTGGATTGTTGGATATGTGGTAAGCTTCTCGTTTTTATTTTATTATAAATTACAGTCCTGTATCACACGGTCGCTCTCAATTTTTTTAAGCTGGTAAATTCCCGATGTATTTTTTTTCAGGTTAAACCCGTCAAAAAAACTTTTGTTGATGATATGCCCTACATAAGAAATACTGCCATCGTTGTTAATGATCCTGGATACATTAAAAATAGTATTTGAATAATCAGGAGATACAATTACAGCAGACTGCAGGTTGGCATATTTTGCAATATTGCTTTTTACAGTGCCTGAAAAAGTAAAATTATCAGAGAATGAAAGACTGATGGTTTCTCCTGCTGTAGCCGTAAATACTTTTGACAATTCCTGTTCGCTGCAATTAATGATATCAGGAAAGTTGCTGAATTGTTTTGGCTTGCTTGTCTGGCCAAATCCTGTCATTATTATAAAAGATAGAAATAATGACAATGCATAGGGTGCATAAGGTTTCATAGGATTCATTGTTTCTTTGGTAATTGGATATTAAACTCTTATACCAAAACGCAGGTCGGTATATTTTATTATCTTTTTAACAAAAAAATTATTGGATCACACTGAAATTCGTAAAACTACGAGCAGCAGTTCCGTAGTTGTACGAATGGCTGCCCGTCAATACTGGCCGGTACTTAATAAAACGAGGGTACAGGCTTCTACCGGTTTGATATTGTTTTTTTCAGCCAGCTCTGCCAGCTCATCATTCTCGGTTCCCGGATTAAAGATGATGCGTTTGGGATGCAGTGAGATGATATAATTGTAATATTCTTTCTGAATTGCAGGGTTTATATATAGCGTTACTGTATCAATATCTTCCAGCTGTATTTTTTCTGTTCCTACAGGAATGCCGGCCACATTGCCTTTTTTATTACCTATCGCAACAACCGGGTGCTGATGATTCTTCAGCCTGTTAATAGCCATATTGCTGTACCGTGCAGGATTTTCGGATGCGCCTATTACCAGTGTTTTTTTATTTTCCATATTAATTTAAAAATCTTGCTCTTATTTCAGGTGTGGGGATCATACAGGATTCCTTTTTGCCAAACCATGTATAGCGGTTTGCAGCAATCCAGCTGTATATGCCATCCCTGATGAATTTGGGTACGATGATAAAGCCATAGCATAATGGCCAAAGCCCTCTTAAATGCCTGCATACACGTAATGCCGCAGTTGACTGTTCCATCCGGGCAGCGAAGTGGCCGAGCGCACGCGCGGCGTTCATGGCGTGGCGGTTCGCCTGTCCGACGGACACGAATTGCCGGGCAGCC
>JBJTMN010000472.1:0-11136 GCA_046070545.1 Ferruginibacter sp. | reverse complement strand
TCGGGGCTGTCGCTTTTTTTCATCTCCAGTTCCCAATAAACCAGTTTGCGGTATATCTCCATCCACTCATTATAATTAGGATTACTGTTTAATGCAGTAAACAAGCTCCTGAATTCCTGCTGGTAAGCAGAAGTTGTTTTTTCGGCAACCAGTCTTTTGTTGTCTATCAGTTTTTTCAGGCTAAGCCAAACCTGGTTGGGATTAACCGGCTTGATCAAATAATCGCTTATCTGCGAACCGATGGCTTCATCCATTAAATTCTCAGCTTCATTCTTGGTTATTAAAACAACCGGCAAATTGCTTTTCAGTTCTTTTATCTGTTGCAGGGTTTGCAACCCGGTGATTCCGGGCATGGTCTCATCCAGCAACACTACATCCACAATATTGTCACGTACATATTCTACAGCATCAAATCCATTGGTTTTGGTTTGCACTTCGTAGCCCTTGTTTTCCAGGAACATTACCTGCGATGTAAGGCTGTCAATTTCATCATCTACCCAAAGAATTTTTGCTACACTCATATTAAAAGTTTGGAGTTTTGTATTATGTGTTTTTTGTTCCCGGCTTTATTAATTCTAATCAGCTTCATTGGCGTCGCACTCTTGTACTGCATGTCTTTACTGAACTTTTATCAAGGCGAAGAAAATATGGATTAAAACTAAACATCTTCACAGTTGTTACAAATTTAATTTTTTATATCAATGATGGAGTGCTTTATTTAGCTTTGTACAACTTTTAACAAATACTGTTGCACACTCAACACAAAACAAAAAACATATAACCCAAAACGAATTAATGCCTTTCAGAAAAATAATCAACGACCCGGTATATGGTTTTATTACCATCGATGATGAGCTGATATACCAGGTTATTGCGCATCCATACTTTCAGCGCCTGAGGCGCATCAGCCAGATGGCCATGGCCAACCTGGTTTACCCCGGCGCAGTACATAGCAGGCTGCATCATGCATTGGGTGCCTATCACCTGATGTATAATGCATTGAATGAATTAAAAAACAAGGGAGTTGACATAACTCCCGCAGAAGAACAGGCTGCAAAAATTGCTATTCTCTTACACGATATTGGTCACGGGCCTTTCAGCCATGCGCTGGAGCATGTGCTTGTAGAAAGCGTACATCACGAAGACCTGTCTATTAAGATCATCCGGGAACTCAACAAACAATTCAATGGTCAGCTAAACCTCGCCATTGAAATTTTCACTGATAAGTACCATAAGAAATTCCTTTACCAGCTCATCAGCGGTCAACTGGATGTGGACCGGCTGGATTACCTGACAAGAGATAGCTTTTTCTCGGGCGTAAATGAAGGCGTTATCGGATACGACCGCATTATTAAAATGCTTACTGTTCATAACGGGGAACTGATGGTAGAAGAAAAATCGATCTATTCGATAGAGAAGTTTTTAGTGGCCCGCCGCCTCATGTACTGGCAGGTGTACCTGCATAAAACCGTGCTATGTGCCGAGCAGATGCTTAAACGCATTATAAAAAGAGCCAAATATATTAAAGCTGCAACACAGCAGCCGCTGCATAATTTTATTACACAACCCATACAAACGGTTACATTGGAAGAATTTTGCAACCTGGATGATTATGATGTTACAGCCGCCATCAAAGGCTGGTGCGGGCACCAGGACAAAATTCTTTCTTTTTTATGTAATGGAATTATTAACCGGCAACTGCTGAAAGTTCAGTATTTTGGTAACCCGGTAAACGAGTCCCTGGTGCAGCAAAAACTGGCTGAAGCATGCACCAAACTGGGTTTAAGTGCCGAAGAAGCCGGCTGGCTGGTATTTACCGGCGAAGTATCCAGCAGCACTTACAACCCCGATCAGGAACATATTCATATTCTTTTTAAAGATGGTGAAGTAAAAGATATTTCGGAAGTGGATAATGCACTTATAAATCAAAACCTGATGGGCAAGGTTAAAAAATATTACATTTGTTACGTCAGAACATAGTCAATGGTCATTGGTCAGCAGAATATCTCATTCATTGGAGAGATTTTCAAACGGCAATCTTCCAATGACTCCATGACAAATGACTAATTACTTACATTATGCAATTCACCGCCGCACAAATAGCCATGATGATCAATGGCAAAGTAGAAGGAAATGCAGATGCCGCTGTGGCATCTTTCGGTAAAATTGAAGAAGCCCAGAGTGGCCAGCTGGCTTTTTTAGCCAATCCCAAATATGAAGAATATCTCTACAGTACCAAAGCAAGTATCATCATAGTTAATGAAACACAGGAATTAAAACAGGCCATTGATGCTACCCTGATAAAAGTACCCGATGCCTACACTGCTTTTGCAACCCTGCTGGACAAATACCAGCAGATCATGCGGCAACAGCTAACGGGCATACAGCAACCGGTTTATATTGCTGCTACCGCCAAAATTGGAGAAAATGTTTTCATAGGAGCTTTTGCCTACATAGGCGAAAATGCGGTAGTGGCTGATGGAGTAAAAATTTATCCGAACGCTTACCTGGGAGATAATGTACAGGTAGGTGCCAATACGATCATTCATCCGGGAGTGAGAATTTACCACGATTGTGTTATCGGAAAGAACGTATCCATACATGCAGGTACTGTTATTGGCAGCGATGGTTTTGGTTTTGCACCACAAGCCGATGGTACATTGAAAAAAGTACCGCAGATAGGCAATGTAATAATTGAAGACGGTGTGGAGATTGGTGCCAATGCAACAATAGACAGGGCAACAATCGGCAGCACTTTAATAAAATCAGGCGCCAAATTGGATAATCTGTTACAGATTGCACATAATGTAGAAGTAGGTAATAACTCTGTAATTGCTGCCCAAACGGGCATCAGTGGCAGCACAAAAGTTGGCAATAATGTTATGATCGGCGGACAGGTTGGTATTGTGGGCCATATAAAAATAGCAGATGGCACTAAAATAAATGCACAAAGCGGTGTAAGCAAATCCATCACCAATCCAAATTCTGCAGTTACCGGTTCACCTGCTTTTGATTATACAGCAGCATTGCGCAGCCAGGTTGCCAGCCGCAATTTACCCGGACTTGAAAAAAGGGTAACTGAACTGGAAAAGCTTTTGAAAGATATGATAGAAAAAAGTGGCTTGTGACATTGCATAACAAACATTTTACCTTCTCATTTCCTCATACCCCGTAAACAAACCAACTACTTAACATTTTCTTTAGCCGCTGCGCTGAAAAAATGGAATATCTTTGATGCCTTGGCAATAAGATTAAAACAGAATCACCATACCCACATCGTAAATTTTATTTTTTTGAACCATTTCAGGCACAGCATATTATTTCTGGTACTTATTATTTTTACATCTGTATCTTTTGCACAACAATTTTCCTTTTCAGGTACAGTAATTGATGCCGGAACCAAGGAACCGGTAAGCTTTGCTTCGGTTTATTTTGCAAGATCCACCATTGGAAAAACCACCGACAGTGCCGGCCAGTTTACTTTTGTGATCAACAATTTTAAAGACGATACCTTAAAAGTGAGTTTCATTGGCTTTGAGACCTATAAGATCCCCATCACCCGTTTACAAAACAACCAGAACCTGAGAATTGAGCTTGAAAGAGGGAGCGCCAAAGGAGAAGTGATCATTAAAGCCAAATGGAACCGTGGCCTGTACCTGTGGAAAAAAATAATGAGCAAGAAAAAACAGTACAACCGCTACGATCTTGCCAACTTCAGCTATGAGGCTTACAACAAACTGGAAATTGATATCAAGAATTTTAATGCCGATAAGGCAAAGAAGAACTTCATTCTGAAAAACTTCTCCTTCATTTTTGATAATATGGACAGCACTTCTGAATCTGCTCCTTTTTTACCGGCCTATTTAATTGAAAGCCTGAGTGACTATGCGTATCAGAAAAATCCGAAAAAGTTTTACGAGAATATCAAAGCCAGTCAGACCAAGGGTTTTAACAATGAAAGCTTCAGCAAACTGCTGGGCGTAATGAACCAGAACGTGAGCATTTACAGCAATTTTGTAAATGTGATGGACAAGGATTTCATCAGCCCCTTCAATGACAATGCAGATGCCTATTATATCTTTACCGTGCCCGATACACAGGTTGTGAACGGCGGTAAGCAATATCATTTCGTCTTCCGCCCCAAACGGCCCGGGCAAAATACTTTTGAAGGTGATGCCTGGGTTACCGAAAAGACCTACCAGATCCGCAAAATATCCATGTACCTGGGTAAGGATGCCAATATCAATTTCATTGACAGGATCAGCGTATTCCAGGAATACCTTCCTATCAATGATTCGGTAATCTTTTTAAACCGCGATAAATTCTTTGCCGACTTCCGGGTGCTGGGCAAAAACTCACTCACGCTTATTGGCCGGAAGACAACATCATACAAAGACATCAAGATCAACAGCGATTCCTTAACTGCCAGTTTTAAAGATCAGCATATTGAAGAAGTGGTGAAGACAGAAAAATCGGTTGTAAAAAATTCTGATTCGGCCTGGAGCAGCCTGCGGCACGATACCTTATCAAAGAATGAAAAGGCTATTTATACCACCATTGACAAGCTGATGGAAATGCCTAAATTTCAAAAACTCCAGACAAACCTGAAATTTTTGTTTGGCGGGTATCGCAACATCGGCAAGTTTGAAATTGGTCCCTGGTTCAACTGGATAAGCGCCGATACCATACAAGGCACCAGGTTCCGTTTTGACCTGGGCACTAATAAAAAATTATTTAAAGATGTTTACCTGCACGGCTACCTGGCTTATGGCCTCCGCGATAAAAGATTAAAAGGACAGGCAGAAGCCTACTGGATAGTGAAAAGGGCGCCCAACCGCATGAGGCTGCATGTATCTTACCAGAATGATGTTGATAACGGCATCAACCAGGTTGGTGAGGTAAGCCAGGATAATATTTTTTCACTGGCCATCCGTAAACCAAAGAACTACCGCAAATTCATTAATGTAAAAGATCTCCGGTTTGAGGCATTCAGCGACCTGGGCAAAGGATTTTCAACTGAGTTGTTTGTTTCGCACAGGCAATATACGCCCCTGCTGAATTTGCCGCCATTATCAAGCTTTACGGTAAACAGCGGAACAGCGCTTACCAATTTTGAAGTGGCTTTAAAACTGCGCTTTGCATACCTGGAAAAATTCATTGAAACCGATTATAACCGTTATTCATTGGGTACCAAATATCCAATAGTGGAAGCCATGTTCTCCAAAGGAATTGCTGGTGTATTCAACAGCGCATACAATTACACCAAATATTCGTTGCTTATAAAAGATATGATGAAGATATCGCCTTACGGAACGCTGTATTACAGGGTTTATGGCGGAAAAATAAACGGGGCCATGCCATTCACCAACCTGGAGAATCATCCCGGCAATGATCTTTTTTATTACAACCCCTTTGCCTTTAACCTGATGAACAGGTTTGAATATTTGAGTGATCAATATGCCGGAATAAACATGGAACACAATATCGGTTCAGGCCTTTTCCGCTTCATTCCGCTTACCCGTAAATTAAAATGGAGGCAGTTTTACACTGTTAAATCACTCTGGGGATCTTTAAGCAACGAAAATATTGCCATCAACAACAAGGCTGGTACATTTAAAACGCTGAATGGTAAAACCTATATAGAACTGGGTACGGGTATCGATAATATCTTCAAAGTATTCCGCCTCGACTTTGTATGGAGACTTTCCCCATCCTCTGCCTATGCAGGCAAACAAAACAAGTTTGGCGTGTTTGGCAGCTTCCAGATACAGTTTTAAACTGCTTTCTGGTTACATTTTGGCATAAGTTCACTGGCAGCATATTTTAAATATCTTTGCCAACAAAATTTAGCAGAACACATGGATAAAAATTTTAATCCAGATAAGCAACATACATTAATGAAGTCTGTAAGCATATCCGGTACCGGCCTTCATTCGGGTATTAATGTGGACATGACCCTTAAGCCCGCCAACCCGGGTTTTGGGTATCAGTTTCAGCGTACCGACCTGCCGGATTCTCCGATCATTAAAGCCGATTGCGACCTGGTTACAGATACTTCAAGAGGTACAACCTTAGAAAAAGGCGACTGTAAAGTGAGTACAGTTGAGCATATACTGGCCGCATTGGTTGGTATGGGTGTAGACAATTGCCTGATAGAACTGAACGGACCCGAGATACCCATTATTGATGGCAGCAGCGAACCCTTTGTGCAGATCATAGAAAAAACAGGCGTATTGGAGCAGGATGCTACCAAGGTTTGGTACAGCATTGATACCAATATCTCTTATTTTGATGACGTGAAGAAGGTGGAAATGACAGCGCTGCCTGCAGTTAATTACCAGATCACCACGCTGATAGATTTTAACAGCCCGGTTTTAGGTACACAACATGCCAGCCTGAAAACGATGAAGGATTTCCAGGCAGAAATTGCACCATGCCGTACATTTTGTTTTTTACACGAACTGGAAATGCTGCTGGATAATAACCTGGTAAAAGGCGGCGATATTAATAATGCCATTGTAGTGGTTGACAAACCGGTAACAGACGAAGAAATGGGAAGGCTGGCAAAAGCCTTTGGAAGAAGCAAGGTGGAAGTAAAAAGTGAAGGATACCTGAACAACCTGGAACTGCGTTTTGCAAACGAACCTGCCCGTCATAAACTATTGGATGTTGTAGGCGACCTGGCACTGATCGGTTACCCCATTAAAGCGCATATCATTGCAAACCGCCCGGGCCACAGCAGCAATGTGGAGTTTGCAAAAAAGATAAAGCAGTATATCAAAAAAAATAAGCACACCAAGGATATTCCCAATTATGATCCTAACCAGCCGCCGGTATACACGCAGGAGCAGATAGAAAAAACCCTGCCGCACCGCTTTCCTTTCATCATGGTTGATAAGATCATTGAACTTACAGATCAACAGATCGTAGGTATTAAGAACGTGACCTTTAATGAATATTTCTTCCAGGGACATTTCCCCGGAAACCCGGTAATGCCGGGCGTTTTGCAGATTGAAGCGTTGGCACAAACAGGCGGGTTGCTTTGCATTAACGCCATGCCCGACGGACAGTATGATACCTATTTTCTGAAGATCGACAATTGTAAATTCAAGCAGAAAGTAGTGCCGGGTGATACATTGATCTTAAAAATGGAGTTAACGGAACCGATACGCAGGGGAATTTGTGTGATGAAGGGAAGTGTGTATGTAGGCAATAAATTATGTACCGAGGCAGATTTAACAGCGCAGCTGGTGAAAAGAAAATAAGCCCAATTAGCTAATTTGCTAATGTACTAATTATCAGCAATTGCGTACTTTAGATATTATTTGCTTTACGTGATTGCAAAAATGACTGATTCAATAAATTTTAAAAAATAGTTAAGTTCAATGAGGTGCATACATCAGCACATCAGCACATTATCAAATTAGCACATTAATTTATGATCCATCCACACACATACATACACCCAAACGCCAAGCTGGCAACCAATGTAAAGGTTGATCCTTTTAGTGTAATTCATCAAAATGTAGAGATTGGTGAAGGAACCTGGATAGGCAGTAATGTTACGATTATGGAAGGAGCCCGCATTGGTAAAAACTGCCGCATATTTCCGGGTGCGGTTATTGCTGCCATTCCGCAGGACCTTAAATATGAAGGGGAACAGACAACAGTAGAGATTGGCGATAATACCACCATACGTGAGTTTGTAACTGTAAACCGCGGCAGCAAAGATAAATGGACCACCAAGGTTGGAAATAATTGTCTTATTATGGCTTACAGCCATATTGCACACGATTGTATTGTGGGCAATAACTGCATCATGAGCAATAACACCCAAATGGCCGGCCATGTAATTATGGGTGATAATGCAATACTTGCCGGTATGTGTGCCGTACACCAGTTTGTACAGATCGGGCAGCATGCATTTATTGCAGGAGGGTCTCTGGTAAGTAAAGATGTGCCGCCCTATATTAAAGCAGGCCGCACACCGCTAAGTTATGCCGGTGTAAATTCTGTTGGTTTAAAGCGCAAAGGGTTTTCACTCGACAGGATAAACCAGATACTGGATATTTACCGTATCATTTACAATAAAGGGATGAACACTTCCCAGGCGCTTAATTTTATAGAAGAAGAATTACCTGCGACAGATGAACGTGATGAAATTGTAACCTTCATCAGGGAAAGCGGCCGAGGCATCATCAAACGCTTTACCAAGGGAACTTCCGAAGATGAATGATCAATGATTCAATGACAATCTCTTTAACCAATACCGGCAAACGATATAACCGTGAGTGGATATTCCGCCACTGCAGCTATACATTTAGTTCAGGAAAAAATTATGCCATTACCGGCCCCAACGGCTCCGGGAAATCAACCCTGCTGCAGGTTATAGCCGGTGCTACCTTACACAACGAAGGAACGATTGAATACCAGGCGACGGACAACAGACAACCTGCAACGGACAGCATGCAACACTATAAAAGCATTTCAATTGCCGCACCTTACCTGGAACTGATAGAAGAAATGACCGCCCAAGAGATGCTCGATTTCCATTCAAAGTTCAAACCACTCATACAATCTTTACCTATTGAAGACATGCTGAAAATTGTCGGGCTGGAAAAAGCTGCGAATAAACAACTCCGCTATTTCAGCAGTGGTATGAAACAACGCCTTAAACTGGCCCAGGCTTTCTTCAGCAATACACCCGTTCTTTTACTGGATGAACCAACCACCAACCTAGACGCTGATGGAGTTGCATTATATCTTAACCTGGTAAACAATTACACAAAAGATAAACTGGTAATTGTAAGCAGCAATGTAAAAGAAGAATATGGTTTTTGTGAAGAAGTGATAAAAATTGCAGACTACAAATAGATATCCTTATCTAAAACTATAACTGATCCCAACTGAAGCTACCCTGTTATAGGAATTATAGCTATAAGCCAGATTCTCCCTGTTTGTTAACCCCAGTCCGTAATTAAAGAACAAGCCATATTTTCTGTATTGGTAACCAACATTAAAATTTAGTCCAAAGTCGATTGGTTTTATCTGCAGTTTCGTTCCGTCGTTATAGTCAGAATTGGTATACTTAACCTTTCTGTTAAAATCACGCATTCCGGCTATTGTTTCCATTTTTCCTTTTTCGGTGCCATTCAATCCATAAGCCAGGTAAGGCCCTGCACCTAAAAGAATTTTGTGTTTACCAATAAGCTTTATAGCATATCCCAGGTCGGCTGAGGCTTCCAGGTAGTTTAGTTTAATATCAACAGATTTACCCGCATCTGCCATGTAGTACAGATCGGAATAATGATTTCCCTTCTGGTTGTATGTTAAATTTCCTTTTACAAAGAAGTGTTTATAAAGATCCAGTTTCCCAAAAATACCCAGTTGAATCCTGTCAATACCCCTTGTATCGGCGTAGTTAACCGGGCTGGTTGCAGTTGTTCTGTTGTACGCAAGCTTTAACCCGAAAGTGCTTTGTGCATGCACCGTAGTGAGCATGGTACATCCAAATATTAGCAACATTATTTTTTTCATAGCCTCGTTTTGCACCTTAGACAACCACAAAATAAAAACTGCTGCCTTATTTAGAAAAAATTAACGTTTGCTTGCAATCAGTAAATTCAGATCGGTGAACTTCAGATCAAACCTTTCGCTTAAATAAAAATTGGTAAGGCTACCCTTGTATAAATAAATCCCGCTGCGTATGTTTATTTTATGCCAGACTATATGATCAATGCCACCATCTTCGCCGGTTTCCAGCATCAGTGGCATCAGCACATTGCTGATGGCCTGTGAAGCGGTACGTGCAAAGCCGCTGGGTATATTGGGTACGCAATAATGTATCACATCATATTTTGTAAAAACCGGCTTTTCATGTGTGGTAACTTTACTGGTTTCAAAACAACCTCCATGATCGATACTCACATCCACAATCACACTGCCCGGCCTCATCTTGCTCACCGTTTCTTCGGTAACCACTACTGGTGTTCTGCCGGCGGCACCGCTTAATGCACCAACCGCTACATCGCAGGTTTTTAATTGCTTGGCCAGTATTTTAGGCTCCAGCACCGATGTCCACATACGAACACCAATATTATTCTGCAAACGCTTCAAACGGTAAATACTGTTATCAAATACCTTTACACTGGCGCCCATTGCCAAAGCAGTGCGGGCTGCATATTCACCCACAATACCTGCACCAATGATAATTACTTTGGTTGGCGGAATGCCACTGATACCCCCCACCAAAACACCTTTACCATTATTAGTTTTACTGAGATATTGTCCTGCAATTAACATTACGGCACTGCCGGCGATCTCACTCATACTTCGCACTATGGGATTGTGCCCGGTATCATCTTTTAAATTCTCAAAACTAAGTGCCGTAATTTTTTTATCCATCATCTTCTGCAGTATCTCACGCTTCATCACGGCCAGGTGAATGGGAGAAATGATGTATTGATTTGGTTTCAGCAGTTCACATTCACTTTCACTTACCGGCGCACTTTTCACCAGTATATCACATTCAAAAACCTCTTTTTTATCATAAGCGATCTTTGCACCGGCTTCACTGTAATCCTGGTCGCTATAGCTGGCACCATCGCCTGCCTTTGTTTCCACCACCACCCGGTGGCCGTTTGCAACCATTACACCAACAGCTTCCGGTGTTAATGCTATCCTGTTTTCATTAAACGAGTTTTCCTTAGGAATGCCGATCAGCAGTTCTGCCCCTTTGGGTTTTACATCCAGGGTTTCTTCCAGGGTTTCGTAACTGAAAGAAGAAGAAATGAAGGGTCTTGATGAAGCCATGATTGCTAAGATTGAAAGACTACAAATTACAAATTAATTTTCAGCTTTCGGGCATTATCAGCAATTGAACTGATATATAGGTGCAGGGAATCTTCAGGCAGTATACCTGCTGCTTTATCGGGCCATTCAACCAGGCATATATTGCCTGAATACAGGCAATCTTCCACGCCGGCAGTAATAGCTTCATTTTCATCTTTAATGCGGTAAAGATCCATATGATAAAGCGTTTGCCCGTTCTTTGTTTTATACTGGTTAATGATAGAAAAGGTAGGACTGCTCACAATATCCTCCACCGCCATGGTCCGGCAAAGTGCATTAATGAAC
>JBJTMN010000471.1:0-4779 GCA_046070545.1 Ferruginibacter sp. | reverse complement strand
GGAGACGTCATTGTTCGAAGCTCACCTGGTGAGCGGGTAGTAATCGGATACTTTCGTGTGCTCATCGTGACCCCGTCGCCGTCCCTCACCGAATTGCATCGCCGCCGCCTGCGCGCGATCTGGCGCTCCGCCGGCTGGCCCAGCCAGGACCTGGTGGAGGTGGAGCTATCAGCTAATTTTCTTACAGTCCTTTGTTCTATCCTCTTCTCATAATCCTTTCCCCGGAAAATACGATGCACATAAATACCCGGTGTATGAATAAAGTTGGGATCAAGTTCCCCTGGCTGTACCAGTTCTTCCACTTCGGCAATGGTAATCTTACCAGCCATCGCCATCAAAGGATTAAAATTGCGGGCTGTGTCTTTAAAAATCAAATTACCATCTGTATCACCCTTCCAGGCTTTTACAATAGCAAAATCGGCATCAAAAGCATATTCCAGCAAATACTCTTTACCGTTGAATACACGGGTCTCTTTTCCATCTGCTACTTCGGTACCCACACCGGCAGGTGTAAAGATTGCGGGCATACCATACCCTGCAGCCATGCAACGGGTTGCCAGGGTTCCCTGTGGTATCAGTTCCACTTCCAGTTCGCCGCTTAATAACTGCCTTTCAAACTCGGCATTTTCGCCTACATAAGAGGAGATCATTTTCTTCACCTGTTTTTGCTGCAGCATCAGGCCAATTCCAAAATCATCTACCCCTGCATTGTTGGAAATGCAGGTAAGGTTTTTAGGGCCCTTTTTCACCAGCGCTGCAATACTGTTTTCCGGAATACCACACAGGCCAAAACCGCCCAGCATGATCACAGCTCCGTCGTTGATATCGGCTACCGCTTCAGTAGCATTATGGAATACTTTGTTCATCGGTTTATTATATTGATTTGGGACACATGAAATGCGCAATCAGAAAGTTAAAGTTAGTATCATTTTTTTTGTGGCTCATTTCACTTTATTCTGCCTGCAGCATTTTTGCGCTACTTACTTTTGGATTGATGTATTTATTTCTTTCGGCCTGTGCAATGATGCTGTCAACGATCTTTTTAAAAACAACCGGGTTGGTTTTGTAATAGTCATAACTCCTGTAAAAATCTTCCTTGCTTATTTTGTGTATGGCAAATACCTGTTGCTGCAGTTTTAAATTTTCAGCGGCAGCGTTTTTGGAAGAATCTTTCTTGATATAGTCAGTTGTAAATGCATCCGCCTTCATTACATCCCACAAAACAGCCTGCATTTTTTCCGGTTTTAAAATATCGGCAGGTATTTTTTCCTTGCTGTTACAGGAGCCGGTTAAAACCAGGCCTGTCAGCAGGATGATCATCCTTATCATTTCAGTTCATCTTTATATTTGGATGCATTGGTTATATCTAACCGTTGCAAAATTTCAGAAGCCCTGGCCTTATCCTGTGGCGGCGCTTTTGAAAATATCTTGATCAGTTCGGTTGATTTTCCCTGGAAAAAGAACTGGCTGATCATTTTGTTGGGATTATCGTTAATAAAATTGCTCAGCAGGTTCAATACATTCATCACTTCTGCCCTGGCAGCATTTTCATCTTCATATAATTTATCCATTCCCAGGCGGTAGTAATTATAGTAGACATCGTGCATGATGGTGTACCGGCTGTTCAGCATATTTTCAGCCAGCCAGTAACGGTTACGCTGACCATCAAAAGCCTTCCAGCCCGAAATACCCCTGCCATCAGGCGCATTGTTTACAATATTCTGTGCTTTTGCAAAATACGGATCGCCACCACGAGGCGCAAAAGAAGCATAGTCAAAAGCCAGTACCATATAAGCGTAATAGGCCATAACGGCAGTAAGGTTAGAGACCAGTGCATCTGAGCCCGAAACCCGGTTCTCGTTAAATTCCAATTGCTGAAATTCAGCATATTTAAAAATGATATTGTCGTCTTTAAAATTAATGATGGGCGACAGGTAACTGCTGTTAAAGACCGGCCTGGCAGCCTGTATGGTCAGCGAGGCATTATACACATTCAGATCGCCGGTTGATTGCAGGTTCAGTAAAAAATTACATTCTATGCGTTCATTGGGTGCGTAGGTATCCGAGGTCCATTTACGGGTATTCAGAAATGTATTTAATGCTGTTTGAAGTGTACGGAAAACATTTTGATTTACATTATTGCCTACCTGGTTGCTAATGACCGTTACATTGGCCTTTAATTCCTGCGCAACAGAAATCTTACATACAAAAGCAAGTACAAGCAGTAAATTAATTTTTCGCATAAAATTGTTGAATGATGGTATTTACAATATCCTTCGCTACTTCTTTTTTTGATTTGATATCAAACGGGTATGCCTTACCTGTTTTATCAAAAATAGTGATTTTGTTAGTATCATGCCCAAAACCAGCACCGGCATCCTGTAAGGAATTCAGTACGATCATATCTGCGTTCTTTGTCTGCAGTTTCTGCAGGGCATATTCTTTTTCATTATTGGTTTCCAGTGCAAAACCTACCAGTACCTGCTTGCCGGTTTTACGGCTTCCCAGTGTTTTTAAAATATCAACAGTTTTGGTAAGCGGCACTGTAAGATCTTCATCCGTTTTTTTAATTTTTTCCTGCGCAGCTTGTAGCGGGGTATAGTCTGCAACCGCCGCACTCATGATAGCAATATCTGCCGTAGTGAATTCGGCTTCACAGGCATGCAGCATTTCTGCTGCCGATGTTACGGGTATCACCTTTATGCCACTATTTACTTTAATGGCCGATGGCCCCAGTACCAATGTAACATCAGCGCCGCGGCATTTCATTTCTTCGGCAATGGCAATGCCCATTTTACCCGATGAATGATTACCGATAAAACGAACGGGATCGATCTTTTCGTAAGTAGGGCCGGCAGTTATTAATATCTTTTTGCCACTTAGTTCATGTTGATGCAAAAAAAAACTGTTGAGCCATTCAACAATGGTCTCCGGTTCAGCCATTCTCCCCTCGCCTACCAGCCCGCTGGCAAGCTCTCCATGTTCTGCAGGGATGATATGGTTACCAAAGCCCCTTAAAATATCAAGGTTCTTTTTGGTACTGCCGTGCTTCCACATATCTTCATCCATGGCCGGAGCTGCCATTACCGGGCAGGTTGCCGAAAGATAAACAGCCATCAATAAATTATCACAAAGACCGGTAGCCATTTTAGCCAGTGTATTACAGCTGAGCGGTGCGATCAGCATCACATCGGCCCAGCGGCCAAGCATTACATGGTTGGCCCAGGAATCGTTCTCTGCAAGGCCATAGAGCACCGGGTTTTTAGAAAGGGTTGATAATGAAAGCGGGGTTACAAATTCTTTTGCTGCATCGGTCATGATAATCTTTACTTCGGCACCGGCCTTTACCAGCAAACGGGTTAATACAGCGGTTTTATATGCTGCAATACTGCCCGTAACACCTAATAATATTTTTTTGTTCTGCAACATAAAAAGCCCCACAACCGGTTTAATGGTTGTGGGGTTAAAATTATGACTTTGTAACTAAATAAGATGCTAAATATTGATATAGCTTAGCTAAACAGGTCTTCATCGTTCCTGCGGAAGTACACCTTATCTTCCATAAACTCCTGGGTAGACAGTAAAGCCGGATTAGGCATACGCTCATAAGCCTTGGATATTTCAATCTGCTCTTTGTTCTCATGGATCTCCTCCAGGCTGTCGGTATGGCTTGCAAACTCTTCCAGCTTATTGTGAAGTTCTTCTTTCAAAGTAATATTGATCTGGTTTGCCCTTTTTGCAATAATGGCAATAGATTCGTACAGGTTACCTGTTTTTTCCTTGATATCGGATAATTTTTTTGGTTCTACAACGCTGCTGGTATTAGCGCTTAGCTGCCGTCTGAGTTTGCTCATATTTTATAGCTTTAATGTTATTTTTACTTAGGTTACTATAGCTTTCTGCTTCTTTCAATAATTTACTGTCGGGATAACGATCCACAAAATCCTGGTATTCGCTGATCACTTTTTCATAACGTTCAACCTGCTTATCCTCGTAACTCATTCTTGCAAATTTGTAATACGACTTAACCGTCTTCAACTTATACTCCTCGCCTTTAGCCGATTCCGGGTAGTTGTTGGTTAAATTGGTAAAGGCAAGCGCTGCAGCCCTGTATTGGCTCATATTATAGTATAATTCTGCTGCCCTGTATTCCTTCTGCTCCAGTTTAGCCCTGCATTTATCAATGATCTCCGTTGCTTCTTTATTCCTGGCCGAACCGGGATGGGTGTTGATGAAGGTCTGCATCATACCCATGGCTTTTACTGTATTTACCTGCTCAAGCTCCAGTTTAGGCGATTGCTTGTAAAAACAAAACGAACGCATGTAATCTACTTCTTCGGCCTTTTCGCTGTTTGGAAAGACCTCCAAAAAGCCTTTAAACAGGTTTTCCGCATCAGCATAGCTTTTCATGTAGTAAAAGCAATAAGCATCTTTAAAGTATAATTCCTCAAATTTTATAGTGCCTTTAAAAACCGGGAAAAGCTCTTCGTATAGTTCCTGTGCAATTTTATATTTACCCTTACTGAAATACTGGTCGGCCATTTTCAGCTTGTAATCATAATCCTTGCTCTTGGTAACCTTGTTGTATTTGTTACAGGAAGTTGTTACCAGTATCAGTAAAAAAGCAGGTGCCAGTAGTAGTTTAAATAATCTCATAAAGGACGCAAAATTAACGTAAATAAGTCAAAAATGCTTTTAATTATCGGGATTGTAAAAAAAACAGCGTTAATCATTTGATAAAGAACGGTTTTGCTGCAAAAAACAGCCCCCCGGTAAACC
>JBJTMN010000470.1:0-2216 GCA_046070545.1 Ferruginibacter sp. | reverse complement strand
GCTTTATCAGTACCGGCAGCAATGGCTTCGGCAGCTGCAAAAGAGCCTTTTATAGCCAGGAAAAGGCCCGAGGAGAATATTGGATCAAGAAAGCCACCGGCATCCCCGGTAAGCAGCCAGTTTTTGCCGTACATTTTCTGGGAGATGAGCTGGTAATTATTGTATTGCGCCACTCCAGTCTCCCTTTTGGCATTTTTGGTGAATTTATGCAGGGTTTCATCGGACTTTAAGTAGTTATCGTACTGCTCTTCTTTGGTAGAGCCATATTCTTTGAGATGGTCGGGATTAATAACAACACCTACTGAGATGCGGTCTGGCAGAGGTATCCTCCAGTTCCAACCCTTACCCAGCCGGTGTAAATGAATATTGTAAGGTTCAATTTTTTCGGCACCACTCAGGTGTGCAAAAAGGGCTATGTCTTTTCGTTTGCCTTCTTTGGTTGGTATATCCAACAGGCGGGAAATGGTACGTGAACGGCCACTGGCATCCACGATCAGGTCGGGCTGGCCATTGAAAAAATTACCTGTTTGTGCTATGGTATCATCGCTTAATTTCAGTTCATCTGTATTACCCACCTGTTCGATCTTTGCTGCATGACTGAAGAAAGTTACGCCTTCCCTTACCGCCAGGTCAAAAATGGTCTTATCGAATTTGGTACGGGGTACATTGTATGCGTACGGAGGCAAACCACCGCCACCAAAACTAAAAGGAGAAGTAGCTTCTTCATCTTTGCTAACCCAAACTGAAGCACCGGGCTTGTAGGTACTGTAGGTTTTAACTTCATCCTCTACACCCAGCTGACGCAGAAATGGAATGATAGCAGGAACCAAAGACTCCCCTACAATGATCTCAGGCCTTTTTTCCAAATGAAAAACAGCTACTTTAAATCCTCTTCTTGTAAGCAAGGTAGCTAATGAACAACCTGAAGGCCCTCCGCCTATGATGGCAACAGTTTTAATATTTCTTTGCATACATTAAAAATACAAATGTAGCACATATTGGTTTTATTATGTGCTAGCAGAATTACTGCACCGATCATTTTTTTTAAACAAAAAGCTACCTGAATTTTACTTCAGATAGCCTTTTGTAATTACATCTTACTGTAATTGTATATTAAGAGCCCAAACCGGTTATATTAACTGAACAACCCTCCTTTTTTTAACTCCTTAGTTCCTTGTCCAATTAAAAAACCATTTTGGTAAATCTGCACAGTATAGTTACCCTGTACAAAGCTGGTGCCGGGTACAAATGCAAACTCAACATTCTTCTTTTTTGCTGTTTCCAGATCAACCGGCATTTTAGCGGTAAACGGCATGGCTACTTCATCACGTGTAGTGAAGGTTTCTGCAGTGGTGTTGATGGCTTTACCATCGGGCCCCAGTACCACTACATATACATCTGTGGTACCCGGCTGAATGATACGGTTATCAACATCAAAGCTTACTACAAACTTGTCTACACGTTTTGCAGTTGTTGAAACTTTTTCTTTACCGTTACTTTTTACATTGATGGGAGTAATCACAATGTTACTTGCATTTAAAGTAGATGCGATCTCCACTTTCTTTTCAAGTGCCTGTTTTACCTCTTTGGTTGTGGTAAGGTCTTTTGTAAGTGTCTCTCTTTCCTGCTTTAAAGCTACATTATCATTTGTAAGTAACTGGTTATCCTGTTTTAACTGTGCAATATCCGCTTCCATTGAACTGATCTTTTCATTCAGCGATGCGATCAGTGTTTTAGCCCTGCCAAGTTCAGCCGCAGTTGCATTCTTCTTATTTAATATGCTGCGGATCTCTGATTTTACCTTGGCAATTTCATCATTCTTAGCTGTTAACTTACTTTCCAGCCCGGTATTCACACTCTGCATAGAATCGAGCCTTGCCAGCGATGCATCAAAATTTGCCTGCACATCACTTTTTTCGGTAGATACTTTTGCAATGGTGGTTTCCTGTTGCTGAATGGTTTTTGAACTATCGTTTTTTGCATACACCAGGTAGCCCGATACGGCTATCAATCCTGCGGCTAATACACCGATAATTGCATTTTTGTAATTGCTGCCTTTTGCAACGGGTGCAGATGGCGTTGGGAAATTTGTTTCAGACATAATATGTAGATTTTAAAGTTTAAAAATTTAATTCCTGTTTCTTTTTCCGGAAGACGAAGAGCAAAAATCCAAAACCATGCCATAGTTTTTTTTTGTTCAAAACTTTAATTTCATA
>JBJTMN010000469.1:0-5466 GCA_046070545.1 Ferruginibacter sp. | reverse complement strand
CCAGAGGAAACGCTGCCTGCTGCCTTGTATAAGGTTTGCTCCAGTCATCCGTTACCACAACAGCTTGTGTATGCGGTGCATTCTTCAAAGCATTGTTTGCTTTATCACTCTTTCCATCTTCGATCGCTTTGATCTCGTCATAAATGCTAATAAGGGCTTCGCAGAAACGATCTAGTTCAGCTTTGTCTTCGCTTTCAGTTGGCTCTATCATGATCGTACCGGGTACAGGAAAACTCATTGTAGGTGCATGGAAACCATAATCCATCAAACGTTTAGCCACATCTTCCGCTTCAATACCACAGGTATTTTTGAACGGGCGCAGGTCTACTATAAATTCATGAGCACAATAACCATTGATACCGGTATATAATATCGGGTAAAATTTTTCCAGTTTTGCTTTCATGTAATTCGCATTCAGAATAGCGAATTCTGTAGCTCTTTTTACACCCCCTGCACCCAGCATTTTTATGTAGGCATAGCTGATGAGTAAAATACTGGCGCTGCCATAAGGTGCAGCACTTACAGCTGGTATATTATCTTTTGTAGATTTTAAAGTGTCGTTTACATTGTGGCCTGGTAAGAATGGTTTCAGTTTGTCATTCACACAAATGGGCCCAACACCAGGGCCGCCGCCGCCATGTGGTATGGCAAATGTTTTATGTAGATTCAAATGGCAAACATCGGCACCAATAGCACCCGGACTGGTTAAACCCACCTGCGCATTCATATTGGCACCATCCATATACACCAAACCGCCGTTATCGTGCACGGTCTGACAAATGTTGATGATACCTTCTTCAAAAACACCATAAGTACTTGGGTAGGTAACCATCAGCGCAGCTAAATTATCTTTATGTTCTTCTGCTTTTGATTTCAGATCATCTACATCAATATAACCCTTATCATCACTCTTAACAACCACTACTTTCATACCAGCCATAATTGCACTGGCAGGATTGGTACCGTGTGCAGAGATCGGTATAAGCACTATATTACGATGGCTTTCATTTCTGTGAGCATGGTAAGCCCTGATGGTAAGCAAACCTGTATACTCGCCCTGGGCGCCGCTGTTAGGCTGCAGTGAACATGCTGTAAAGCCGGTTATTTCAGAAAGGTATTTTTCCAGCTCTTGTATCATGTGCTGGTAACCTTCGGTTTGTGCAGCAGGTGCAAAAGGATGAATGCCGCTAAACTCCGGCCAGCTAACCGGTATCAGTTCTGTTGCAGCATTCAGTTTCATCGTGCAGCTTCCCAAACTGATCATCGAGGTATTTAAACTCAGGTCTTTATTCTCCAGGGATTTGATATAACGCATCATTTCGCTCTCGCTATGGTGGATATTAAAAACAGGGTGCGTTAAGTAGGCTGTAGTTCTTCCACCAAACAAAGCATCGGCTTCATCAAATGATAAAGTAAATGTTCCGGAACCAATTGCATTGAAAACAGCAGCCAGGTTCTTTTCAGTTTCGCCAATATAGTTGCTGGCTACTTCATCAATACTCATGCTAATGGTTCCATTCGCATGGTAATGAAAATTTGCCTGGTTCTTTTCTGCAGCGCTCTTAAATGCAGCAACATCTGCTACTTCAAAAGTTATGGTGTCAAAGAAATGCCCAGTTACCACTTTTACCCCCAGATTTTTTAATCCTCTGGCAACGGCAGCTGTTAAAACATGAATGCGCTGTGCAATTTTCTTCAGGCCTTCAGGTCCGTGATATACTGCATACATAGCAGCCATATTGGCCAGCAAAGCCTGTGCAGTGCAGATATTGGAAGTGGCTTTTTCTCTTTTTATATGTTGCTCCCGGGTTTGTAAAGCCATCCGTAAGGCACGGTTATTCTGGGCATCAATACTTACACCAATGATACGGCCGGGCATACCACGTTTAAATTCATCCCGGGTAGCAAAGAATGCTGCGTGCGGACCGCCATACCCCAGCGGCACACCAAAACGTTGCGCAGAGCCGACCGCGACATCAGCACCCAGTTCACCCGGAGGAGTAAGTAAAGTCAATGCCAGCAGATCGGTAGCCATTATTACATAGCCATTTACGGCGTGCACTTTATTTATGAAATCACGGTAATCTTCTACCGATCCAATGCTGTTTGGGTATTGTATGATGGCACCAAAATAGGTTTCATCAAGTGCTGCAGCTTTATAATCACCATGCACCAGTTCAATGCCAATAGGCGTGGCACGGGTAAGCAGTACTTCTTTCGTCTGGGCAAAAACATGTTCGTCAACAAAAAACCTCGGCGATGTGATCGTTTCAGATTTGTTCTTATGATGGAACAGCATGGCCATTGCTTCAGCGGCAGCTGTGGCTTCATCCAGCAGGCTTGCGTTGGCAAGTTCCAGGCCGGTTAAATCGCAAACCATGGTTTGGTAATTAAGCAGGCTTTCCAAACGTCCCTGTGATATCTCTGCCTGGTAAGGCGTGTATTGCGTATACCATCCCGGGTTTTCAAAAATGTTACGTAATATAACGCTGGGCGTGATCGTGTTGTAATATCCCTGTCCTATGTAGGTTTTAAAAACTTTATTTTTGGCAGCAACTTTTTTCAATTCATCCAGGTATTCAAATTCAGTTTGAGCTACCGGCAGTTTTAAGGGACTTTTTAAACGGATCGCTGCAGGAACTGTTTTATCTATCAAAGCGTCCAGGTTATCAATACCGATGGTCTTTAGCATCTCACTGGTTTCACTTTCATTGGGGCCAATGTGGCGGCCTGCAAATTCGTACTGTTGTTGATCGAAAAGATTCATATCGCTGTGGTGGTTTTATGCCCCTGCTTCCGAAAGGAAAGGCAGGAGTAGATTATGGTTTATTTTGTGTACCAAACGACAGAATATCTATTGAACTTCAGTGGCGTCGCACTCTTGTACACTGATTTTCTATTCAGCCTTTCAAGGCTTCATTCGGTGCCGCAAATTTACGATTTCATAACAAGATTTAATGCTAATAAGTTCGCTACTTTTGCCCTGTGGAAATTTAGGGGATATAAGCTGTAAAACAACTGAACAAATGCAAGAGGAACTGTTACATAACTGGCAAAAGAAATCGGCCGATCATCAAAAACTATATAAACAATACCTGCACCGTGCTGATAAGCGGAAAGTCCTGAAACTGTTACCGGATCTGCATGAGGAAGCTTTTGAAAAGGTTGACTGCCTTCAATGTGCCAACTGCTGTAAAAATTATTCACCCCGTTTTAAAACGCCGGATATTAAACGTATTGCCAAATATTTAAAGATGAAGGAAGGGGACTTTATTAACACCTATCTTTTTATCGATAGCGAAGGCGACTATGTTCTGAAATCAAAACCATGCCCTTTTTTGGGTGCAGACAACTATTGTACTATTTATGAAGAGCGCCCATCCGACTGCCACCGCTTTCCATATACAGATGAAGATGTGCTGATCAAACGGCAGCAACTGACGCAGAAGAACAGCAGCTTTTGTCCCATTGTTTATTATGTGCTGGAGAAGCTGATCGCATTAAAATAGCAGTATAATGTAACGCCATATTGTGTTATATTGTATCACTAAAAATTATACAGTATGCCAAAGTATGTAATTGAAAGGGAGTTACCCGGTGCAGGTAAACTTTCTGCAGACGATCTGAAAGCAATTTCGCAAAAATCCTGTGGGGTACTCAGAAACCTGGGGCCCTCCATTCAATGGGTTGAAAGCTTCGTTACAGAAGATAAAATCTATTGCGTTTATAATGCTCCCAATAAGGAAATGATAATGGAACATGCTCAGCAGGGTGGCTTTCCTGCAAATCGGGTTGAGGAAATAAAAAATATGATCAGCCCCACTACCGCTGAATAAAATTGCATAATTTATTTAACTGCCAGCTCGGTGTATGCCGCACCCAGGGGTCTTTCTATGCCATCACCTTTCCATTCTGGTGATCCGGGGATTTCAGTAGCCTTTATTATTTCTTCCCTGGTCTTTCCTGATCTGATCTGGGCCTCCGTATATTTCAGCACATTGCCCAGGTAATCGCCAAAAGCTTTCAGGTCATCGGCTTTAACCACAACATCATATCCTGCACCGGCATGACCACAAATGAACTGGGTATCTTTATTAAAGGTAGTAATAGCTTTATCAAGCAATACTATCCAGTTTGCAATATTGGCACCTGCAGTCTTATCAATGTATGGATGACGACGGTTAAAGACCAGGTCGCCCATGTGTACGATATTTGCTTTCTCAAAGTGAATCATCGCATCACCATTGGTATGGCCTGCGCCAAAATAATAAGCTTTCATAGTTTCTTTGTTCACTTTTGTACTCCATCCTTCTTCGCCAAAAGTAATATCCGGTACATGAAATTTATCTGCAGCTGTTTTTTGTTCGGCAGCCACTCTTAACTGGTTGGCTTTAGAGTTCACATGTGCAACCACGTGCTCGGCCAGGTCCTTAAAAGCAATATTTCCGCTCGTATGGTCTCCATGATGATGGGTGTTGATCAGGTATTTGAATGGTTTCTTACTTTTCTTTTTTAATTCTTCAATTAAATGCCCTGCTGTATCCGGGAACTGAGAGTCAACTACTACAATGCCTTTCTTGGTAAGTAAAAAGGCAATGGTGCCGCCTTTTTCACTGAAGATGCCGATATCATCTGTAAGCATTTTTATTTTCCAGGCTGGGTCATTTAAAAATGAGGCCAGCGAACTTTTGTTTAATAAGGCTAAGCCGGCCATTGTTAAGCCCGTATTGCGTAAGAATGATCTGCGTTGCATAATGGAGAAGTTTAGATTTACAATTTACAAAAAAACGGTATTCAAATATATATATTAATAACACTGATTATTTTCAAAAGTTCGCAAAAAAGAGATCAGAGATTCTGAATGGCAATCCTTCTTTTATTTTTTAGTCGCTTAAAATGAGTAGGTGTAAGCCCTGTCACTTTTTTAAACTGGGCCGATAAATGAGCAACACTGCTGTAATGCAGTTTATAAGAGATTTCTGTAAGGGTCATATCTTCAAACATGATCAGCTCCTTTATACGCTCAATCTTCATTGCAATAACATATTGTTCAATGGTTGATGCTTCGACTTCCGAAAAAAGATTTGCCAGGTATGTATAGTTATAGCTAAGTTTTTTGCTCAGGTAATCAGAAAAATTGGTAATTATTTTTTCTTCTGTGTGATAAACATAATCAACCACTACTTTCCTTATTTTTTCTATAATGGCTCCCTGTTTGTTCTCCAGTAATTCCAGGCCTACTTTTTTAATTTTGTTATTCAGCTTTTGCTTTTCATCATTAGTTAGTTCCTTTTTAGTTTCAACTTCTCCCAGTTCAACTTTAACGGATTCAATATTTAATTCTTCCAAAGCTTCCTTTACAACCACTTTGCAGCTTAAGCAAGCCATATTTCTAACATAAAGTTTCATCAGTTTGGTTTTAAAAATGAGCTAATCTGTAAAGGTAGGCCACAGCTTACACTTTAT
>JBJTMN010000468.1:0-2633 GCA_046070545.1 Ferruginibacter sp. | reverse complement strand
TGAACCTATGCCTGTGAAGTAAACATTATCAAAACTCTGCTCAACAACATAACTGCTGATACTGTTTTCATTAGAAGTTGTCCATCTTATTACTGCATGGCAATCTGCCGGTGTTGCAGTAAAAATATCCAGGTTAAAGGGTAAGAATTTTGATATACTTGCAATTGCAACAGCAGTAATTCCATGTTGCATGATACCGGTCAATGTACTGTTTTCTGTATTACCACTGGCTGTTGCATTGCCGCTCAGGTCTATCCAGTTAGTACCATTCCATCCGGCCAGGCGCAGGTCTGAGGTTTTGGCAAAATGTGTCATATCCGGTATGCTAACGGTAATGATAAGCCCCACTCCTGTTCCGGTAGTTCCTGGTCCCAGGTTATTAGCATCACCTACCTGCCAGTCCCATTGGCCAACAGGGCTTACCATTGCAAGCGGAAACTGTACAAGATCAACCGCATGAGTTCCTTCATTCGGCCCCGTTGGGTCAGCATTAAAACCAGGGTTGCCCAATATCCACGCAGTTGCATAAGCATCTGTTGAAACAGCAGGCGTTGAAATTTCAAGCGTACGAAGATCTTTTCCATTGCCTACCGGAAAGATGAAATCGCCTTTGCCATATTTTTTAATATACCCATCAATATTTACTGCATCAGTACAGCCGGTGTAGCTTGCAGTGTCCACCACACTAAAATAACCTGGTAAAGAATTTCGGTCGGTACTCCATGTTATTCCATTTGTAACTGCAATATCAGTAACTGAAAAATTTACCAATTCTGTACCGGAAAATACATGATTACCCTGCGCATTACCTGCGAGTAAGGATAACATGAATAATATGGTAAAGCTGGTACGTTTCATTTTCTTGTCAGGTTTTTCTGAACTTCATCAACTTGCCATGAATAATGCCAAAATTTATACCGCTGATTAACAATAGATTATGATTAAAATGCTCCGCATTCATTTTACTTTGTGGATTTTTTTCCCGAATATGGAAGGATTGAGGCTTATGGAATATTAGCTTATTACAAAACAAAAGTCAAACATGATAAGGTAGAAATAAATGTATATGTAAGGACAAAATAGGGAAGCAGGATTTATTGTTTGCTGATGTGCATCTTCTGCAGGATATTTATCTTACACATATATTATACTAAGCCTTGTTAAAAAAGAGCTGGTTAGTTAACCAGCTCTTTTTGCGGCCACCGTTCCGGGTTCTTAACTGATCCGTTCAGCATCTTTCATACATAAAACATTCAATAAACCGCCAAGTTGCTCCTCGGTTACATTATGCTTGATCAAAAAATCATGTGAACCTGATTTCATTGCATTTATAGCCAAGCCCATGTTTTCATTGGCGGTACAGAAAATAATGTCAATGCCGGGAAGGTATCCTTTGGCTCTTCTCAAAACTTCCAGGCCATTCACGGCCTTCATCTGGTAATCTAAAAAAATGACAGCCGGTTTCAGGTACAGGTTATCAATACAATCCTCTCCATTTTCAAAGCTAACAATATTCGTATAGCCAAGATTGGTAAGGATTTCAACCATCTTCCTGTTCCAAAACCTGTCATCATCAACAATAAAAATCTTTTTTTGAAATGTTGCTTTCATAAATATTTAATTTAAGAACAGCTTGTCTAAACCGATGCCAGATCTTAAATTACTGGAAATCAACTTTTTGAATTTTGAATGTTTATTACAAATTCCACTGCATGGAATCTTTTCTAAATAAATTTCAAATGATTTCACATTGCCGGCCACATGGCAGAATAATGAACCAAAAAACGAGATTAGTAAACTATTCCCATGTCATCTGTCAAACGATTTTTTTGGCTGGTGATAATCTTTAACTTTTACTGCAGGAGCAACAGGTCGATATCCGGTCTTTTACCGGTTGAAGGAATAGAGAATTTTGTTTTCAGCAGTGTATTATCATTAAAGAACCCGCAATTACGCAGGTAAAATTTTCCATCTTCCACTCCGCCACTGTAATCCATCCGGTAACCAATATTCGCAGTTGCATCCCCGGTAAACAGCATGTTGGTAACCGGCTTCCATTCACCAGCTTTTGTTACAGCCCATTGATTATGATACCAGGCTTTGCGGGTGATCACACCGGTTTCAGGTTCAAAATTTTCCAGGAAAGAATGTAACTTTTTTAAATAGGTATTTGTTTCCGGGCGATTAAAGCTGGCTATCAGCAGCCATTTCTTTTTTTCAGGTGCATAAAACCAGGCGGTGTAGGTAGTATAATTATTTTCAACCGGTTTAGCATGCACCATAAATTTATAGGTCTTTCCCGCCTTCCAGTTATAATTTAAATAACTCTGTCCCCCTGAGCCTTCATTGCCAAACTCCCCGGCATGCACCTGGTCTCCTTTTTTTAGTAATTGTATCTTTTTACTTTCAGGAATTTCCTTTGGATCATCAGTAACAAAAGGGCTCCATACCGAAAATAATATTCTTCTTTCTTTGGCCGAATTTACCTGCATTCCAAAATAACCTTCTGCAAATCCATCAGCCATAAAATACGAACCAATAATATCATTCCCTTCGGGCACTGTAATTTCACTGTAAAACCATTCAATATCATCATTCACTTCCGAAAGATCATAATTGATATGTACCGAAGG
>JBJTMN010000467.1:0-10991 GCA_046070545.1 Ferruginibacter sp. | reverse complement strand
GCTGGTTCGCCGCCACTTAATTTGATCATATCCATGGTAGCCATGGCCAGGCCGGCGCCGTTAACCATGCAGCCAACATTACCATCTAATTTTACAAAATTCAAATTGTATTGTCCTGCTTCAACCTCGGTCGGGTCTTCTTCACTCAGGTCTCTTAATACAGCAATATCCGGATGGCGCATCAATGCATTGTCATCAATATTCATTTTACAGTCTACGGCAATGATTTTATCATCACTGGTTTTAAACAATGGGTTTATTTCCAGCATACCGCAATCAGAACCAACGTACGCCCTGTAGAGGTCAGTAACAAATTTTACACAATTCTTAAATGCAACTCCACTCAGCCCCAGGTTAAAAGCGATCTTTCTTGCCTGAAATGCTTCCAGGTTTCCGCCCGGGTAAACCCATTCTTTAAATATTTTTTCAGGGGTATCATGTGCCACATCTTCAATGTTCATTCCGCCTTCAGTACTGTACATAATTACATTCTGCCCTTTGGTCCTGTCTAATAAAATAGACAGGTAAAATTCCTTCACCGGGCTTGGTCCTTCATAATACACATCCTGCGCCACCAGTACTTTGCTTACCAGTTTACCGGCTTCACCGGTCTGTATGGTTACCAGGGTGCCCCCTAAAATATTCTTTGCTATCTGTAACACTTCTTCTGCACTTTTGCCCACTGCAACACCGCGTTGTTCTGTTCCTGCAATTTTTCCTTTACCACGTCCACCGGCATGTATCTGTGCTTTTATAACGGCAAACTTGCTTCCGTACTGGGTGTGAATTTGCCTGTAGGCCTGCTCAGCCTCCCCGGGTGTACTGCAGGGAATGCCTTCCTGAACCGGAACATTGTATTTTTTTAAGATTTCTTTAGCCTGGTATTCGTGAAGATTCATAAAAGAATATTTTTTGCGAAGATAAGAAACGGTTTTGAGTTTTGGGTTTTGAGTTTTGGGTTGGGAGTCTGCTGTTGTAAAGTGCATATCAGATACGCTAAGATAAAGGCTCAGTAAGCGTATGCGGTACAAGAGAGTGACACAAGGATGTTGCCATGAAAGATAAATGCGGGTAACCCAAAACCCAAAACATACAACCTTAAACTCTCAACTTTCCTTTAACAATATCTTACCTTACCTTTGCCAATTAAAATATACCTGATATATGATGGAAAAAATTGACGAAGCTGTACGTTTTATTAAAAGTCAATATAGCCAAAAACCTGCTGTGGGCGTTATTTTAGGCAGTGGACTGGGAAGTTTTACCAACGAAATAAATATAGAAAAGGAGATTCCTTACGACGATATTCCTCATTTTCCTGTAAGCACTGTTGAAGGGCATATGGGAAAACTGATTTTTGGAGAGATAGGAGGAAAAAAAGTTGTAGCCATGGCCGGCCGTTTTCATGTGTATGAAGGATATTCTTCAGAACAGATCGTATTCCCGGTAAGGGTTTTAAAATTCCTGGGTATTGATACGTTACTGATCAGTAATGCTGCCGGTGGTGTTAACCCTGCTTTTAAAGTTGGCGACCTCATGATCATTACCGACCATATAAGCCTGCTGGCACCCAACCCGCTGATCGGTAAAAATTATAAAGAACTGGGACCCAGGTTTCCGGATATGAGTGAGCCTTATAAAAAACATCTCATCAATAAAGCAAAAGCTATTGCGGCAGATAAAAATATAAAAGTACAGGAGGGTGTTTATGTTGCCGTTACCGGCCCCACTTTTGAAACACATGCAGAATACAGGATGATCCTTACTCTTGGCGGAGACGTAGTGGGCATGAGTACGGTGCAGGAAGTAATTACAGCTGTTCATATGGGCCTGCCTGTTTTTGCCATGAGTGTGGTCACCGATGTTGGCATTCGTGAAGAAGATAATGTAATAACACATGAGGAAGTTTTACAGGCAGCCAAAGCTGCAGAGCCCAATTTCAAGGCATTATTTTGCGAACTGATTGCACAACTATAAGCACTATTGATGAAGCAGATTTTTGCCGTTACTTTACTGGTCTTTTGTTTTCAGCAGGTACATGCTCAGCAGCCTGATGTCATTAACCAGATAGGAGGAAGGATAAAAGGATTTGGAGGGGCGGCATCCGGCAGTAAAGACACCATTGGTTTTGAGCACCGCAATGATAAAAAAGATTCTATTGCTATCAGTTATAAATACCTGGACTCTATCCGCAGTGTTCCTTTCGATTCAACCATCAATGATTTCGATAAATATTTTTCTGTTCCATCATCTTATTTATACCTGGGCAATAATGGCGCTGCGGCATATTCATTGATTTATAAACCAAATGCGAAACCAGGATGGGACGCAGGTTTTCATGCATTCGACATTTACCGTTATACACTGGAAGAGTCTAAATTCTATAAAACGAACAGGCCTTTTTCACAACTCAGTTATGAACTGGCATCCGGTAAAGAGCAGATGATAAAAGTACTGCACACTCAAAGTCCCAGGCCTAACTTCAGTTTTGGATTTGACTATCGCCTGATAAGTGCCCCGGGGTTTTTTACAAACCAGAATGCCAACCATAAGAACTACAGGCTTTTCAGCAATTACCAGGGTAAAAGAAAAAGGTATGCTGCATTCCTGATATTGGTAGGAAATACGCTAAAAAATTCAGAGAATGGAGGAATAAAGTACGACTCCTCCTTATCAAACCCAAACCTGAAAGACAGGTTTAATGTGAATGTGAACCTGGGAAATGCAAACAAGTATTTGTCCTCGCCATTTAATACAACAGTTAATACCGGGAATATGTATAAAGATTTTACCGTCTTTTTACGCCAGACTTACGATATAGGCAAAAGAGATTCGGTAGCGATCAATGATTCAACAACAGAATATCTTTTTTACCCCAAACTGCGTGTTCAACACAGTTTTACCTACAGCACCTATAACTACCTGTATAAAGACAATGTAGCCGATTCGGCAACCTATAAAAACTGGTACGACACGATTGTAAAATACGGTACCGATAGTTTTTTTGTAAAGGAGAAATGGGCAGTAATGAGTAATGATTTTACACTGCTGCAGTTTCCGGATACAAAAAATCCCGGGCAGTTCATATCAGCAGGTGTACGGTTTGAAAATATCAAGGGAGAGCTGAGGACCGGTACCAGGAATTTTTACAATTTTGTTGTTCATGGTGAATACAGGAACAAAACACGTAACAAGCTTTGGGAAGTGTTGGCAAAAGGCGAGTTTTATGTAAACGGGTTGAATGCCGGCGATTACAGTGCTTATGCAACTATCGCAAGGCACCTGAACAATAAACTGGGCGATATACGGTTGTTCTTTAAAAATGTAAACAGGTCTCCGTCATTTATTTTTGATAATGCATCCGGCTTTAATTTTAAAAATGCCGGGCTTACCAAAAAAGAGAATATCATTTCATTTGGTGCCGATGCCAACAATAAATTTATAAGCCTTGGGTTCAAGGATCATATTATTACCAACCTGGCCTATTTTTCAGATTATTATCATACAGCACAAAGTGCAAAAGTCATTAACCTGCTGCAGGTGTATGCCTCTAAAAAAATAAAGCTTACCAAAAGGTGGAACCTGTACGCCGATCTTACATTTCAGCAAACAGACGGCAGCGCACCGGTAAAAGTTCCTTTACTGCTTAGCAGGAACCGCCTGGCTTATGAAGGAAACTGGTATAAAAATTTATTTTTAAGTGCAGGACTGGAAGTTCGTTATTTTACCCCTTTTGAGGCCTATAATTACTCGCCGGTAATGGGGCAGTTTACACCCCAGGATACATTTAAATTAAAGAACCTGCCTGATGTAAGTGCATTCTTTCATTTTCGTATTAAATCATTTACTGGGTTCATCCGTGCCGAGAACCTGAATACGGTCAGTTTCTCAAACGGCTTTGGCTTTACCAATAATAACTTCGCTGCCCCTCATTATCCCACCCAGGGCTTCATATTCCGGTTAGGCATACAATGGGGATTTGTTAATTAATAGCTTTTGATCCCTCAAAGGTTGTATTTGAATAAATCTGTTGTAATTTTGTACTGCAGATGAAAAAGATATATACCGGCATACTGGCAATCCTTTACATGGCTGTTTCTTCAGGAATAGCCGTGGAGTTGCATTATTGCATGGGCACTAAGGCCGGTATAGATTTTTATGGCTCGGCAAACGACAAATGTGGCAAATGCGGCATGACGGAAAAAAAAGCCGGCTGCTGCCATGATGAGTTCAGGTTTTACAAAATAAACGACTCTCATAAAACTGCATCCAACGATATCTCTTTTACTGCGCCTGAATTTGCAGTAACCAATGATTACAATATCTACAACTGGCAAATGCCGCTACCTGTTCAGTCTACAGCGGTAAACAACCATTCCCCGCCAGGTTATACAAAGCCCGATGTTTGTATTATGAACTGTGTTTTCAGAATTTAGAATTGATTTTGAATTTGTACACCTGCAAAAGATTGCGGGTGTGTAATGCTACATGCATTATTCATTTATTCAACATCAAAAATTATATACAATGAAAACATTATCATTATTTGCTGCAGTTATTTTCAGCATATTCTCCATCAATACTTCAGCCGCACAGGAAACCAAGACAGAAACCATTAAAGTTTGGGGTAATTGCGGCATGTGTAAAACCGTTATCGAAAAATCAGCTAAAAAAGCAGGCGCAAAAACCGCCAGCTGGAATGAAGACAGTAAGGAACTGAAAGTTACCTACGCGGTAAATAAAACTTCTTCTGCCAAAATTCAGGAAGCGATAGCAAAATCTGGTTACGATACACAGGATTTTACAGCAGTAAAAACAGCCTACAATAATTTACCTGCCTGTTGTAAATACGACAGGAAAGATGCCACTGCTTCTGCAGCATCATATTCCTGCCCGATGCATCCTGAGGTTACAAGTAACACACCCGGAAAATGCAGTAAATGCGGTATGGACCTGGTTAAGACAGCTAAAGAGACCATGAAGATGTACAGCTGCCCGATGCATCCTGAAGAAAAAAGCGACAAACCGGGGAAATGTTCCAAATGTGGTATGGACCTGAAAGAAAAACAATAAACTTTCCTGTTTATTTAACTAACGAATAAACTGTTGCAGGTATCATTAACCTGCAACAGTATTTGTTGCTGTAAAAAACTAAAGAAAAATTTCACACAACAAAAGCTTTACCAGCGTTCGTTTAAAAGCTTTTAAAATGAATACGCTAAAATATTTATTACTGCTCTTCCTGTTTTTTCCGGGGATGCTATCATACAGCCAGGTAAAAAAGACAGCTGCAGCAGATACAACCGTTACGTTTAAGGTCTTTGGCGTTTGCGGACAATGTAAAGACCGTATTGAAAAAGTGGTTAAGATCAAAGGAGTTAAATCCGGTGTATGGGATATGGAAACCGGTATGCTCTCATTGGTATATAACAGCTCCCAGGTTTCTTTAGATAAGATCAAGAACAGGATCGTGGCCGTTGGGCATGACCTGGAAGACAGAAAGGCTGTTAATTCAGTTTACAATGCGTTGCCTAAATGTTGTCTTTACCGGCAGGAAGGAAATGCGTTGAATGGGTTGAATCACAATCCAGTATCGCTCCAAAAGGCGGATGTTAAAGCTATTGATTCAATCTCACAGCCATTATCAGCGAATAGTGACTTGAAGCAATCTGCAGGTTTGATAAAGGGTATTGTGCTGGAAGAAGACAATAAAGGAAAATTCAAACCACTTTCAAATGCCAGCATTTTCTGGTTAAATACAAGTAAGGGTGTGATTACCGACAGTGCCGGTTATTTTAGTATACAACAGGACAGTATAAGCAGGATACTGGTTGTGAGCTATACCGGTTATCAGTCGGATACTATATTTACCAATAATACAAATGAGTTGAAGATCGTGCTGGCATCCAACAAACAATTGAAGGAAGTTACGGTTACGTCTAAGCAACGGTCTGTTTATATCAACAATTACAGTCCTATCCGGACACAAATGATGACGGGTAAAGAATTATTAAAAGCGGCCTGTTGTAACCTGAGTGAAAGTTTTGAGACCAATCCATCGGTGGATGTTTCTTATAATGATGCGGTAACCGGCTCCAAACAAATCCAGTTGCTGGGTTTAAGCGGAAATTACACGCAACTTACCGTTGAAAATCTGCCGGGCCCAAGGGGCATTGCAACACCGCTGGGCCTGAATTCCATTGCCGGGCCGTGGATCGAATCTATCCAGTTAACAAAGGGTGTTGGCTCGGTGGCCAATGGTTACGAAAGTATTGCCGGGCAGATAAATGTTGAATTAAAAAAGCCTGAGAACAGCGAAAGGCTGCTGGCTAATTTGTATGTGAACGATTACGGCAAAACAGATCTGAACCTCAACCTGTCTCAGAAGATCGGCAAAAAATGGTGGGCCGGTTTATTGCTGCACGATGATTTCCTGGAAAATAAAAAACTTGATTTTAATAAAGACGGGTTTCGTGATCTGCCAACCGGCAATACATTCAGCCTGGTGAACAGGTATAAATTCGACAATAGTAAAGGAACCTTGATACAACTGGGCATTAAAATACTGAATGATAAACGAACAGGTGGTGAAACGGCTTTCAACCCGGCATCAGATAAAAATACGACCAACAGATATGGCCTGGGTATTAATACAGAACGCTATGAAGGCTTTGCGAAGATCGGTTATATCTTTCCTGCCAAAAAGTACAAAAGTATCGGATTTCAAACAGCGCTTATAAGCCATAAGCAGGATTCTTATTTTGGTTTGACTGCTTACAATGCCCGTCAGCAAAGCTTTTACAGCAACCTCATCTACCAGTCTATCATCAGAACGACCGTACATAAATTCAGAACCGGCATCAGCTTTTTGTATGATCAATACGATGAGAATTTTAAGGCATTGCAATACAAACGCAATGAAATAGTACCGGGTATTTTTGGTGAGTATACATGTACGCCCGATGAAAAATTCAGTGCTATTGTAGGTTTGCGTGCTGATCATAATAACCTGTTTGGCCTTTTTGTAACGCCCCGGCTGAATATGCGTTATGAGCCTGTAAAGGGAACAACCATTCGTGTAAGTGCAGGAAGAGGGCAACGTACAGCCAATATTTTTGCGGAGAATATGGGTAGTTTTATAAGTGTACGGCAAGTGAATATTATTACCAATGATCCGGGAAAGGCTTATGGTTTAAACCCTGAAGTAGCGTGGAATAAAGGCATTAGTCTTGATCAGAAATTCAAACTGTTTAAACATGATGCAACGTTTAGTGTGGATTATTTCAGGAATGATTTTAAAGACCAGGTAGTGGTTGATATGGAAAATGCAAGAGCTGTTAGTTTTTATAACCTGCAGGGCAGGTCTTATTCCAATAGTTTCCAGGCCGAACTGAGCCTGGAACCAGTTGACCGTTTTGAACTCAGGATGGCATACCGGTACTTTGATGTGAAATCTGCCTATAACGGAAAATTGCTGGAACGCCCGCTGATAGCAAAGAACAGGGCATTTGTAAACATGGCGTATGCAGTAAAAGGTTTTAAGTTTGATTATACTGTTACTTACAATGGCAAAAAAAGGTTGCCGGATACACAGTCGAATGTACCGGCTTATCAATTGCCGCAGTATTCACCCGATTTTGTGCTGATGAATGCACAGGTATCAAAAACAACCGGCAAAAACAGCCAGTTTGATTTTTATATTGGAGCCGAGAACCTGACAAATTATTTTCAGAAGAACGTGATCGTAGCAGCCAGTCAGCCATTTGGAAACTATTTTGATGCATCTATGGTTTGGGGGCCGGTAAATGGCCGGATGTTTTATTTTGGAATGCGTTATAAGATCAAATAAATTAATTTAGTGAAAAAGATAGTAGCATTTATATTGTCATTGTTTCAAAAAAAGAATTGTTGTAAATGAAAAGAACATTTTTAGCAGTATTGATATTGGTTGGCTCTACCATTGCAAAGGCACAGCTCAGGATAGGAGAGATGGCACCGGATATTGTATTGCCCGGTAAGGCAGACACGATCATCAAACTTTCATCACTCAACGGGAAAGTAGTGCTGATAGATTTTTGGGCAAGCTGGTGTGGTCCCTGCAGGGCTTCCAATCCGTCTGTTCAGAAATTGTATAAAAAATACCAGGCCAGTGGCTTTGAAGTATATGCTGTTTCGCTGGATGTGGGCAGGCCGCAATGGTTAAGAGCCATCAAACACGATAAACTTACATACACCCAGGTTATTGATAAGGATGGCTGGCTTTCAAAAGTGGCAGAAAGATATTATGTAGATGCCATACCTACCAATTTTTTACTGGACAGGTCAGGGAGGATTGTTGCTATTAATTTGGAGGGTAAAGAACTATCTGATAAGGTACAAAGCCTGGTGCAATAATTATTTCCCGGTTCTAAACCGGAATGATGCACCAACTGCCAAATACCAATCCGGGGCCTCCCTGCTGATGCCAAAACCGGATGACAGATCTATTTTAAAGTTGCGGTTTATATAGTAAGCAATGCCTCCATCCAGGCTGTGTTGTGCTTTATTGTTTTTTGAAATAAATCCAAAAGCCTCCACATAACCGTACCATTTTTCACTGATGTTGAAACCCGGGGCAAATGTGTATATCCAGGTAGCTTCTTTATTTATTCCATCCCATTCGGCACCTACATTGTATCCTAAACCAATGTTTTTGCTGAGACTGTGTTGCATGGTAAACCTGAAATTCGGAGCAAGATGATCGGCCTGGTAATATCCGGATGCAACCCGGGGAATGCCAACATGAAAGATCAGAGAGGTTTTGGGAAGGAATTTATTCTCTTCCCATAAAGCGATCTTGGCACCCAATTCAACGGGGGTGAGGCCACTATTATTTCGTTTCAAAACAGGGTTGCTTCGATCTGTATTTGTTTGTAATGTAGTTATCAGCCTTAGTTCAAATCTTTTGTTTATACCGTATTTACTCAGCAGGGTAGGATGTTGAAATTCATTTTCAGTTGAATTATTTACCTGTTTACTGAATCCCATTTCAAACTGGATCCATTTTTTAGGAACCAAAACAGCACTCTCGGTCTGGTCTGGCCTGTCGGTATCTATCTTTTCAACCTGGGCATGGCATAATCCGGTTATGCAAAAAGCAAAAAGGGATTGCAGTATATATTTAATCATACTCCTAAAATATAAATTAGCCTTGTCTAAAATTTAAATTGAAGGTAGAAAAAATATTAATCATCCGATCTTTTTGATCGCAAAAGGCGGATCAATTTTTAGCGGCAGCTATTCCGGTTACCAGGTTTTCAAGATTTTTTTCCTTGCAGAAAGTGTTACACAATTTACCGGCAGCACTTAATATCTGCGGGATCGTTTTTTGTGCCGGCCCGGCTAGTTGATAAGCTTTAGCCAGTGCTTCCTTTTCATTTGTTTTGGTAGTTTGCAGTATGGCTTCTTTGATAACTTCTACCCGAAGTCCATTGTCTTTTAAATTACCCAGCTCAGCTATCAGCCAGCTAAGCGCAAAAAAGCGTTTCTGATCAAATAGTAAAAAATATTTATTGTCGGCAGCATCAGGCATCACATTGTAAGGTGAGGTGATGATGGCTTTAGTGAGATATTTTGACAAGAACTTTGGCGCTGCAGCCTTTGATTTTGCCAGTTGTGTACAGCCACGAAGGGCCTGTGGATAAATACTCAGCCAGCGTAACATCCTCCTGAATTCATGCACGTCATTTTCTACATTGGTAAAACGGAAATCCCGTTGATTGATGAACTCCAGTATTTTATTGATTGATGTAAAATAAAATTCCCGGATGCTATCGATATCTGACTTTTCATCCTGCCAATCGGCCTTTGATAATTTCTTCCTGATCTTTTTAATGCGGGCATTACCTGCACCAAGCCATTCCTTTTCTGCCAGTATCTCATTCAGGCTTTGTATCTTCTCCCGGCTTTGAGCCTGCAGGTAGTTTGTAATGACCGCGGGTATTTTTTTATTGGCAAGAAATTCCTTTGCAAACGCATCATAATAATCTATCTGGCCAATGGTATCTTCCAGCAGTTTAAAATGGGTTTTCAGTTTTTCAAACTTTTTTTTATTGTGTATGCCGCTGTACAGTTTTGCTAATCCTTCCATCATGAACAGGGGTGTACGTGCATTGTTCTGGTAAAGCCAGAGCCCGGGATTCTTTTGCTTAGATGATTTTACAAGCAGCTCTTCAAACTGGTTGAGAAAATATTCAAATCTTATCTGGCCGTTTTTCATTTGCGCTGTTTTAAATATTCGCTACTATAATTTCGTATTCAGGTGTTATTTTATGGCTTTTCAAAAAACGCCACATTACCACCAACCCATTCTTTGTTCTTGTTGTATCGTGTACCTATCATTTTACCCTTGCTTAGTCTTGCCAGGTTATGTACGCCCACGGGCCTGTCCCAGTCTTTCTTCCAGAAATAGAACAAACGTATCTCTGCTTTTGCAGGCTCATCGGGGGTTTTAATAACATCAGCGTATTTCACTTTCTTTTGCAGTATCCAGTTTTCGGGATCCTTTACTGCTTCAATATCTGCCGGGGTTACATCGATGACCACGCCCATGCCGGCAAAAGAGAACAGTGGCTTTAGTACATAATTCTCCAGGTCGGCCGGCATTTGTTTCAGTTCATTTAAAAAATAAGTTTGTGGCACATACGGGTTTTCAATAAATGGCAACGTAAATTTACTGATCCGGTAAAACCAGTTTGGATGCGGCGCCCATTCTACATCATAGGGTTGGGTAAGGTCAACAATTTCACCAAGACCTTCCTGTTTTTGCAGGTCATCAAAAATAAGGCGGTTATAAATTCTTTTTACAGCTGTCTTCACACCGTTGTTCATGTATCCTTCGACGCTGTGCCGCTCGCGATAGATTTGTTCGGCGCGCTCAAGCGTGCCGCGGGCAAGGGGCGTCTTCCTCCGCGATTGTAGCACGTTGCCGCCACCCATGGCACGGAGCTCGC
>JBJTMN010000466.1:0-4098 GCA_046070545.1 Ferruginibacter sp. | reverse complement strand
GAAGCCATGAAACTGGCAGCAGTAAAGGCTTTGGCCGAACTGGCAAAAGCGCCGGTACCGGATATTGTGAATCTGGCCTACAATGAAAAGACGATCACATTTGGCCCTGCTTATATTATTCCTAAACCACTTGATCCCCGTTTATTATCAACCGTAGCACCGGCCGTTGCCAAAGCTGCCATGGAAAGTGGTGTGGCAAAATATCCCATAACCAACTGGGATAAATATGTAGATGACCTGAACCATCGCTTAGGCCTGGATAACCAGCTTAGCCGTGTTATTGGATCCAAAGCCCGTAAAGATCCCAAGCGTATTGTTTTTGCCGATGCCGAAAACATCAAGATCTTAAAAGTGGCACAGCTGGTCATGGAAGAAGGGGTGGCCTACCCCATTTTGCTGGGCAAGCCGCATAAGATCAAAAAACTGGCAGAAGAAAACGGGATAGACCTCGATGGAATGCCCATTATAAATCCTGCCGATGATGAACATGAAGAAACAAGAAAAAAATTCGGCGACATGTTCTTTGAAAAAAGACAGCGCAAGGGTATCAATAAATATGAGAGCTACAAGGCCATGAAGGACCACAACCACTTCGGTTGTATGCTGATAGAGAATGGGGAAGCTGATGGAATGATCAGTGGTCTAAGCAGGAATTATCCTGATACCATACGCCCGGCTTTACAGATCATTGGTACCGAACCCGGAGTTAAAAAGATTGCCGGTATGTACATCATGTTTACCAAACGCGGGCCGTTATTTTTGGCAGATACAACGGTAAACTTTAATCCTACCGCAGAAGAGCTGGCCGAAATAACCTTACTGGTTGCCAAAGAGGTAAAACTCTTTAACATAAACCCCAGGATCGCCATGCTCTCCTACTCTAATTTTGGCAGCAGCGATTCACCGGAAGCAAACCTGGTAAGCAAAGCCAGGCAGATCGTAAAAGAGAAAGATCCCGGATTGATCTGCGATGGTGAAGTACAGGGTATCCTGGCTTTTAATAAAGAGATATTAAGAGAAAATTATCCATTTACCGAATTATTAAACGGGGATGTAAACACACTTATCTTTCCGAACCTGGCTGCCGGCAATATTGCCTATAATTTACTGCAGGAGGTTGGTGGCACAGATTCTATCGGCCCTATATTGCTGGGATTGAACAAACCGGTGCACGTGTTGCAGCTGGGAAGCTCTATCCGGGCTATTTTCAATATGGTGCTGGTTGCAGTGGTTGATGCACAAACCAAATGCAAGACCAACACTAAGGAAGAGGTAAAGAAAAGTAAATGGTGGAAGCGTAAAAGCAAAAACGCACACGAAGCATAATTTTTGAGGTACGGTGTTTGATATGCGTTGTATACAGGTACAGCAAACGAACATTCAACAGCACAGCTAATTTCATATATCTTACATTATAAACATGCTTTTTTTTAACCACTTTGGCCGATACATTTTAATGCTGAAAGGCATGTTAACCAGGCCGGAGAACATGCGCATGTACTGGAAAGAACTGATGCACCAATGTGTGGAAATCGGCATTGGTTCATTGGGCATTGTGATCATCATCTCTGTTTTTATGGGTGCGGTTAGTGCCGTACAAACATCTTACCAGCTGGTTAGTCCGCTGATACCCGCCACAACCATTGCACAAATTGTACGTGATACTGTGATCCTGGAATTTGCACCAACCGTGGTTTGTATTGTACTGGCTGGTGTGGTGGGCAGTAAAATAGCCAGTGAGTTAGGTAACATGCGTGTAAGCGAACAGATAGATGCGCTGGAGATCATGGGTATCAATACCAAGTCGTACCTGATCATGCCTAAAATTGCAGCATGCTTAATTACCATTCCGATGCTGGTTGTTTTATCAATGGTGCTGGGTATCATTGGTGGCAGGCTGGCAGGCACAGCAACCAGTATAATTTCAGCCGATACATATGATATGGGATTGCTCATGAACTTCGTACCATACAATGTGTTCTTTGCACTGGTAAAAGCCTACACATTTGCTTTTATCATCAGCAGTATTCCTTCTTATTATGGTTACTATGTAAAAGGCGGTGCACTTGAAAGTGGACGCAGCAGTACAAAAAGTGTGGTAGTTAGCTGTGTGATGATATTATTTGCAGATTATATCCTGGCAGCATTACTGCTTAATAAATAAGATTCCTCAATGATCGAATTCAAAAACATAAAAAAACGTTTTGGCGACAAGGTAGTACTTGACGATGTAAGCCATGTTATGGAAACAGGCAAGTGCAACCTGATCATTGGGTCAAGCGGCAGCGGCAAAACGGTACTGCAAAAATGCCTGGTTGGTTTATTTGAACCGGATGCCGGCGAGATCATTTATGATGGCGTAAGTTTTACCGAAATGACTGTTGAAGAAAGAAAAGAACTTCGCCAGCAGATCGGTATGCTTTTCCAGGGCTCAGCGCTGTTCGACAGTATGACCGTTGAACAGAATATCATGTTCCCACTGGATATGTTTACCTCAAACTCCTTTAGTGAAAAATTAAAGCGGGTTAACGAGGTTCTGGAGCGGGTTAATTTAAAGGACGTAAATAAAAAATATCCCGCAGAGCTGAGTGGTGGTATGAAAAAACGGGTAGGTATTGCCCGTGCAGTGGTACTTAACCCCAAATATTTATTTTGCGATGAACCTACTTCCGGGCTTGACCCGCAGACATCGATGGTTATCGATAAACTGATCCTGGATATTACCCGGGAATTCAACACAACAACCGTTATCAATACCCACGACATG
The DNA here is from genome assembly GCA_046070545.1 of Ferruginibacter sp. GTDB lineage: Bacteria > Bacteroidota > Bacteroidia > Chitinophagales > Chitinophagaceae > Ferruginibacter. The sequence continues at coordinate 1,331 of JBJTMN010000466.1, read as the reverse complement.
AACAGTGTTATGGAAATTGGTGAAAATATCCTTTACATGTATCAGGGTAAAAACGAATGGACAGGCAATAAGAATGATATCATCTTCTCTAAAAGCGAGCGCCTCAATAATTTCATCTTTGCTTCCGAATTTTTGCAGGATGCCAAGGATATGCGCATGCTGGAAGCCAAAGGAAAGATCAGCGACGACAGGGATATGGACCAGTTGCTGAAGGGAGATAAGCTGGATTAATGACACTTCAATAACCGCTTCAATAAAGCCAGGTCATTGCACCGCACCTGAACGGAACTTCGCCAATTCTGTCCAATCAGGGCTTCCCGATAGCTATCGGGACCGGTAACCAAAATATCCCTTTCGCCAATCGCCTCATCTCCCCTATCTTTGCGGCACATTTAACATTCTTCATTTTTAATTTTTAATTAAACCATGGCTGTTTTAGTTAATAAAGATTCTAAGATCATTGTACAGGGTTTTACCGGTACAGAAGGTACTTTTCATGCTACACAAATGATCGAATATGGCACCAATGTGGTAGGAGGTGTTACACCCGGTAAAGGCGGCACGTTGCATTTAGACAAACCCGTTTTTAATACAGTAGCAGATGCGGTTAAAACTACCGGCGCCGATGTAAGCATCATTTTTGTACCCCCCGCTTTTGCTGCCGACGCAGTAATGGAAGCAGCCGATGCTGGTATTGGACTGGTTGTTTGTATTACCGAAGGGATTCCCGTGCAGGATATGGTGAAAGTAAAAAATTATCTTAGCGGAAAACATACAAGGCTGGTTGGGCCAAACTGCCCCGGCGTTATAACTGCGGAGGAATGTAAAGTGGGTATTATGCCCGGCTTTATCTTTAAAAAAGGCAGGATCGGCATTGTATCAAAATCGGGTACACTTACCTATGAAGCTGCTGACCAGGTTGCCAAAGCAGGACTGGGTATTTCTACCGCTATTGGTATTGGTGGCGACCCTATTATTGGTACTACGACCAGGGAAGCAGTTGAATTGTTTATGAATGACACAGAAACAGATGCGATTGTAATGATCGGCGAAATAGGTGGTGGCATGGAAGCTGAAGCTGCCAGGTATATACAGTCTACCGGAAATAAGAAACCAGTGGTTGGCTTTATTGCCGGCCAGACTGCCCCTCCGGGCCGCCGTATGGGCCATGCAGGTGCTATTGTGGGCGGTGCCGATGATACTGCTGCAGCCAAAATGAAGATCATGGCCGAATGCGGCATTCATGTGGTTGCCAGCCCGGCCGATATAGGCAAGACCATGGCTGAAGTGCTGAAGAAGTAATTGCTGAAAATATTTTTATTGATCCCCCG
>JBJTMN010000465.1:0-5113 GCA_046070545.1 Ferruginibacter sp. | reverse complement strand
ACCGGTGCACGATATCGTAATTCAGCAGCGGGAGAATGAACTGGTACTCGGGGAAGATTATTATCCAGGACCATGAATGATTTGCCCATGTTAAAAGATGCATACAATCCATTATCGGTACCTGCATAAATAATATTCTCTTTTTTAGGATCTTCTGTTACTACATTGATGGGTTCCATGGGCAGATCTGTTCCCAGCTGCGTCCAGGTGGTTCCGTAGTCTTCACTCACAAATAAATATGCGCCAAAATGATCGTTGCGGTAGCCATTGAGAGAAGCATACACCCTTCCTTCTTTAAATGAAGAAGGAGCAACGCGGCTAACATACATGCCCTGCATGGTCTTTGGCAAACTGCCACTCACTTTGGTCCAGTTATAGCCTGCATCTTTGCTCACCTGGATATTTCCATCGTCGGTACCCACATATATCAAACCAAATTTCAAGGGCGATTCAGCAATAGTGGTACTGGTACCAAAAGGCACATCACCTTCTTTAGGTCCGTTGGTTAAATCAGGGCTCAATGGCTCCAGGTTTTCGCCTTTTTGTAAACTACGGTGAAAACGGTTGGTTGCATAATAAAACACATCCTGGTTATGTTTGCTCAGCCAGATAGGCGTTTGCCAGTTAAAGCGATATTTAGCTTCACCCAGATCGGGCCGCGGATAAATGAACAAACGCTTACCACCGTCGGTACTTCTGCGGCCATAAAAACCAAACTGCGAACCGGTGTAGGCGGTTTTGTTATCTCTTGTATCAATCGCTACCTGCATGCCATCACCACCACCAATTTGCTTCCAGGGATAAATGCCTTCATAATCCCATTGATCAATATCTTTTGTGTTGGAAGGGCCAAACCAGGTACCGTTATCCTGCAGGCCGCCATAAATATTATAGGGCTTTGCTTCATCAACAGCTATCTTATAAAACTGGCCTACCGAAGGTGTGTTGGCCTTAAACCAATGTTCACCGTTATCATAGGTAACATTGCAGCCACCATCATTTCCTGCTATCCAATGGCTGTCTTTATTGGGGTTCATCCAGCAGCCGTGCCAATCGGCATGGGTTGCATCATTATCGGTTCCTTTAAACGTTTTACCCCCATCTGTGCTTACCATTAAATTATACCCGCTTATCACCAGTTTATCTTCGTTGGTATTACTAACCGTTATCTTACCAAAATAATAACCATAGGTATTGTAAAGATCAAGGCCCTTACGGTTTACTTTTTGCCAGCTTAATCCTGCATCATTGCTGCGATACACTTCGCAACCAATGATGGGCGTTTCAAACAATGCCGTGTTGGCATCAAAGAGATAATTATAAATTTCTGTAGGCTTTATCTTATCCGTTCTCACCAGTTCTTTTACCGAAGCCGCCGTATATTTCTCTTTAAAATTGTTATCCGCTAAAAAGCTATCCAGCTTGTTACTATCCAGCGCTGCAAAACTTTCTTTGGTAAGGTCTTTAAAATTCTTCAGCACATAATTGGTATCTGTTTTCTTTGCAGCGGTATCGGGGCGGTGTCCCTGGTTATCCAACGTAGCATAAATAATATTAGGGCTTTTCGCAAAAACAGCCAGGCCAATCCTTCCCAAACCATCACCGGTTGGAAACCCGCTGCCGGCAACTGTTACCAGTTTCCAGGTATTACCGCCATCGTTGCTTTTATAAATGCCCGATGTTTTTCCGCTCTCTTCAAAATTCCATGCACGGCGGGTGCGGTACCAGGCACTTGCATACAGTTCATCCGGATTTTTTGGATTGATATCCATATCTACGGCACCGGTATTTTCATCCACAAATAAAGTTTGTTTCCAGGTTCTGCCGCCATCGGTAGTTTTGTACACGCCGCGTTCTTTACTGGGTGAATACAAATGACCCAGCACAGCTACCCAGGCTGTATTATTATCGGTTGGATGTAAAATTATTTTCCCAATGTGCTGGCTTTCGGGCAGGCCCAGGTACTCCCAGGTTTTTCCATTGTTGATACTTTTATAAACCCCCAGCCCGCTATAAGATGAACGGCTGCTGTTTGCCTCGCCACTGCCAAGCCAGATGATACCGTCTTTCCAGTTAACAGCAATATCTCCGATACCCATTGCATTTTCCTTATCAAAAACCGGCACCAGGCTTTGCCCGTTATTTTTGGTGTACCACAGGCCGCCGGTGGCATACGCTACATAAAACTCTGTAGGATCGTTGGGATTCACATCTACATCTACCACCCTGCCGCTCATAATACTGGGCCCCACATTGCGGAATCTGATACTATTTAGTGTAGTATCATTCTCGAGCAATTTTCTTTTCTGCAAACCGTTTAACCTTTCGGCAGCTGTACTTGGCTTTACCTGTGCCTGTACAGAATTAACAATTATTAAAAGCAGTATTATTGTAATTTTGAAAAGACTTTTCATCATCAGATTTGGTTTACTATACAAATAATTAAATACCCGTTTATGCAGGTTTTAAAAATACGGCAATTGTTTTTACTTACCACCATGCTTTTTTTGTTTTTTACAAACGGTATGGCCCAGTATAAAAGTTATAAACTGAATGCCGAAGGCGACACCCTGAATGCAACAGATAAAAATGATAAGAAGCAGGGTAAATGGGTAATTCATGTTGACCCGCTCAGAGGTGAACCCGGTTATGAAGAAGAACGTATTTTTAAAGACAATAATAAAGAGGGTATCTGGCGCAAATACAGCCTGCAGGGTGATATCATTGCTGTTGAATTTTATAAACGGGGTGGTAAAGATGGTATTCAGCAATATTATACTTACCTGGGCGACCTGATCAGGGAAGAATCCTGGCGGGGTTATGACCCGGACGCCCCGTATGATACCATTCCCATTTACGGCAGCGGCAACAATGAAATTATTGATTACAAGATTGTAAAAGCCGAGCAGTATAGTGTAAAGCACGGCGAATGGAAATATTATGAAGCTGGTACCGGCCGTTTGGTAAAAGTTGAAAAATATGAACGTGGCCACCTGGAAACACCCACTGATAATGCCAAGACCGTAGTTACAGAACCGGCCAAAAAGAAGGAAGTGGAAAAAACACCCGAAATGCTGGAATGGGAAAAGAAGAATAAAGGAAAGAAAAAAGTGGTCAGGGACGGAAGAACTACAGCTGGTGGTTAGTACAATGCAGGTTAATGATGCATAAAAAACCTTTGAAAGTATAATAACTGAAAGGGTATTGCACTACGCCAGTAATCCCAGCTATGCTCACCTGGCCGTTCAGTGTATTCGTGCGGAATTTTAAGCTGCTGCATTTTTTGATGCAGTCTCCTGTTCCCATCAATAAAAATATCCCGGTCACCACAGTCAACAATAATTTTTACAGGAGTTGTGGTATAGTTTTCAATTAAGTAAATAACAGTCAGGTCGTGCCAGTTCTTTGCCTGTAAAATGGTATCGCCAATTCTTTGGATGATGTCAAAACGGTTTCTGCTTTCTTTCAGGTCTACCCCGCCACTCATACTGCCTGCAGCACCAAAAACATCAGCATGCCGCAAAGCCAGGAATAATGCGCCATGCCCTCCCATGCTCAACCCGGTGATAGCCCGGTGATCTTTATCGGCAATCGTTCTGTAAGTTGTATCAATAAATTGAACCAGTTCAGTTGCCACATGTGTTTCATACCGGTATGTGCTGTCAATGGGACTGTCGAAATACCAGCTGCTCTTGGCACCATCCGGGCAGACAATCATTATTTGATATTGATCTGCATAATCAACCAGTTCCGGAACCCGTATGATCCAATTGCTGTACCAGCCATCATACCCGTGCAACAGATACACTACCGGAAAACTGTTCTTCTTTTTTTTATAACTACCAGGTTTTATCACAACAGCCTTGATGTTTTTGTGCATGCTGTTGCTATAAACAGAGACGGTATCAACCTTGCCGGCCAGTAATTTTTGCGAAGAAACTAAAATAAAAACTATGAGAAAGCTGTATTTCATGAACTGCAATTTACAAAAATGGCGTTATAAAAGACTGTCCCGCTTTTGGGCGGGACAGTCTTTTATTTCAATAACAACTATCTTATTTTATTTCCTTCTGCATCGGGTTACCACCACCAGCGGCGCCTCTGGGACCTCTTCCGGCACCATTCTTAAACAACTGGAATTTACTTGGCGTTGTGATAGCAGGCCAGCTATTATTATCCGTATTGATGTCTGCCGTTTCCCTCATTGGATCAAGTTTAATAGAAACCACTTCTTTATTCTTTAAGAAGGTTTTTACTACTTTATTCTCATTCTTTCGCCAAACCTGCACCGGGATGCGGTCAATTTCCTTTGAGCCATCTTTAAATGTCCACTCAATGATGATCGGCATTACCAGTCCGCCTTTATTGCTGAAGGTAAGCTCATACATATTTTTATCACCACCGATCTTAAATCGTTCAGCTTCGCTGTAATTATCAGCAGGTGCTGCCGGTATGGTAACTTCAAAAGCAGTGGTATCTACTTTAGCAAGATCGCGGTCGTATCTCCAGTAAAAATCACGCAATGAAGGATCGGCATCTGTTGCAAAAACAATTTTCTTGTCTTCGCGGTTTCTTACTTTGGAAATATCATCAAATGAATTCAGCTGCGGTTTTGCTACAGGTATCTTCCTGGTAGCAGGGCCATTATTGGCGGGAGCAACAGGCGCTTCGGTATTCAGCACAGCCCATTTGACGGTATCAAGCGAAATATCGCATGGCTCTGTTCCGTAAAACCAACCTCTCCAGAACCAATCCAGGTCTTCGGCGCTTGCATCTTCTATAGTGCGAAAAAGATCGGCAGGTGTTGGATGTTTGAATGCCCAGCGTCTTGCGTATTCTTTAAATGCGTAATCAAACAACTCTCTTCCCATTATTGTTTCACGAAGTATGTTTAACCCAGTTGCCGGTTTACCGTAAGCATTGTTACCAAACTGTATAATATTCTCGCTGTTGGTCATGATCGGTTCCAACTGTTCTTTGCTCATGCGCATGTAGTCGGTAATTTTATTTGCCGGTCCGCGACTCGATGGGTAGTTGTTATCAAATTCCTGCTCTGTCAAAAATTGCACGAAGGTGTTGAGTCCTTCATCCATCCAGCTCCACTGGCGCTCAT
>JBJTMN010000464.1:0-8616 GCA_046070545.1 Ferruginibacter sp. | reverse complement strand
ACCAGCAGGTTATAGCATTTTTTATGGCTGCATCATTGGTAAAAGGAATAGAGATGCTTATCTTTTTCTCTTGATAGACTGCTTTTATAACGGTATTAAAGGGTTGTACCTGTATGCTTTTAATACAAAGTGTTGCATCTGATTCATGACCCCAGTTAAATAAAACAGTTTTATTTTTTTGCTGAAGCTGTTTCAATGCATCATCCACCGCATCTTCATCTTTACAATAAATAACAGTATCCGTATTTGCAAAGAGTTTTATCTTCTCCTTTATTTTGGCTGCCGTACTTTCAAAACCTTCATTGTGAGCCTCTCCAATATTGGTAAATATGCCGATGGAGGGTCTTATGACCTTTTCAAGCCTTTCCATTTCTCCCATCATGGAAATGCCGGCCTCAAAAATACCCAGCGTATGCAATGCATTCATCTGCCATACACTCAACGGCACTCCAATTTGTGAATTATAACTTTTGGGGCTTCGTACAATAGTAAAGTCACTTTGCAACAACTGGTACAGCCACTCTTTTACGATGGTTTTACCATTGCTGCCGGTAATACCAATTACAGGAATGGTAAATTGTTGCCTGTGAAATGCAGCCAGGGCCTGCAACGCTTCCAATACTTCCGGTACCTGCAAAAATGTTGCCGATGGAAATTGCTGCATATCTTTTCCGGTAAGACTTTCATCTACCACAAAATATTGCACGCCCTTATTGTACAGTTCCTTAACAAACTGGTTGCCATTTCGCCTTGGGCTGCCCAATGCAAAAAATATGGATGTTGAAGGAAACAACAACTTGCGGCTGTCCAAAAGTATATGCTCAATATTACCTTCACCATTTTTTTGAAATGCGACGGCATTGATGACAGATGCTATTTGAGAAATCTTATACAACAGTAATTATTTGTGTCTTGTTATTCCTTTATATCCGATGGAACTCCTTTGCGCTGATGATATATCGAATAAAAAATAGAACCCGAAATACAAATCACTATCACCAGCAGTGAAACCCATACAGGCAGATGTATCCATTTCTCCACCAGCATTTTTGCACCGATAAATAACAGCACAATGGCAATGCCCTGCTGCAGGTAATCAAACTTACTGGCAGCACCTCTCAGCAAAAAGAAAAGGCTGCGCAAACCCAGCACTGCAAAAATATTAGAAGAATAGATCAGCAGTTTTTTTGACGGGTCGGGAATAATTGAAAATACCGCCGGAATAGAATCAACGGCAAATACAATATCGATAAGGCCAAGCATCACCACTACCACAGCCAGGTTGGTAAAATAAGCTTTACCATTATGATTGATAATAAACCTGCCCTTTGCATCCATATTGGTGATGCGCATGAATCTTTTCATGATCCTGTAAGCCCAGCTGTTTTCAGGATCAAATTCTTCATCATCGCCACTGGCAAACATTTTAATACCGGTATATAAAAGGAATACTCCAAAAATATACATGATCCAGTCGAACCGGGCAACCAGCTGGCTTCCCAATGCAATAAAAATAATACGGAAAACAATGGCCATTAAAATACCCAATAACAATACCCTGGAGTAATTTTTCGCTTCTATCTTAAAGTAAGTAAAGATGATGATGAACACAAAAATATTATCGATTGACAACGACCATTCCAGCAGGTAAGCGGAAATATAGGATATGGCGTCAACCTTGCCATTACCATTGGCATCTTCAACAAGTATAAAAGCGCAAAATGCCAGGGAAAGCAATACCCAGAAGATGGTTTGAATTAAAGCAGTTTTCAGGCTGATGACTTTGTTTTTCTTGCTCAACAAACCCAGATCAAAAACCAGTGCAAGAATGATCACCGCACTAAAAACAATATATATCAGCAGGGTCTTATCCATTTAGTTACGGGTGTATTTTCTTTTTCTTACAAATTGAAAAACAAAAGCAAACAACAATACCAGTATAACCGGTATCACAATATTGATGAGCTGCCAGGTGGTCTTTTGTGCTTCCACTTTTTTCTTATCCAGCAGGCGTAAAGTATAATCTTTTGCTTTGGCTTCCGATAGATTGGAGCTGTTAACCAGGTATTCGAGGCAGTTTTGCAGGAAATCTTTATTGGCAAATGGATACTGGTATTGACTGCCGTAAGTAAACGGGTTCATACCCATTGGCAGGGGTTCATTTTTTTGTACCGAATTCAAAGGAATATCACCATCTGCCACGATGATTATTTTATTATCGTACAGGCTTTGGGGGATAAATATTGACCCCGATCTACGAAGACTATCACTCATTACCTGCGACAGCCGGTTTGAAAAAAGTGATTGAAACTTACCTTCCAGCAAAACTGCCACCGGAATATTTGCTTTATTGAATTTTTCATCGCGGGGGGCATTCACATTTTCTTTGCCGCTTATTAATGCAGGTGTTGCAATTGTCCTGGAGTTTTGGGATGAACTTAATAAGATTGTTTTCTTAATTCCTTCTGCCCCAACAGTATCAATAGAGTTAACAAACCTTCCGGCAACAAACCCGAGATTTTTATTAATCGGATGGTTGGACGCTGATGCAAACACCGGGAAATAATTCCAGATAAGAAACTCGAATTGCCCGTTACCATTTACATCAAAAGGCAGCTTATCACTTTGCAGATCCATTACCAGGTCTGAATTAACCCTTGCCCCGTATTTAAATAACAGGTCATTCAGTTCCAGTCCGCGGTCATAAGCTATCACCTCATTTTTTATCTGAAGGCTATCCATTTCTGCATCCAGCTTATCTAAAAAAAACAATAATTTTCCTCCCCGCATTACAAACTGGTCTATCTTAAGTTTTTCATCATCAGTAAATGGCTTTACAGGCTTTACGATCATCAGCACTTTAAAAGTATCGGGGATAACTGCCTGTGTATTTAAATTAAATGTAAAGAGATTGTAGTCTGGCCTCAGAACATTTTCAACCAGGTCATAAGTAATATAACTGCCTAAGGGAGGTTCTCCGTTGCCAATAGAATAGGCAAGCATTGGCTTATCGGAATTTGTAATTTTGTAAATTCCATTTGCCAGTTCATATTCAAGCAATGCTTCTGCGCTGTTAATTTCGTTCTGGCCAATATTTGGTATCCCGTTATATAATCTGACTGGAAAGACATTTCCTTTATAGCGCATTAAAGCAACCGGGTAAACCAATTGTTGTTTCTCCCCTTCTTTAAGCTGCGATTTCAGGTTAAACGGATACAACCCTAAACCCGCAAGTGTATCTCCCCATTTCACGGATGTTTCCGGCATATTTTCTTCAGGGCTGATAAAATTGTACTGCAATTTACTTCCGGCAATCTCTTTAAATTCACCCAGCATTTCACCGGTGCTGTTAGCAAGCTTTTTAAACCCGCTGGGGAAATCGCCCTTCAAAAAAACATCTACCTGAACCACATCATCCAGCTTTTGCAATATTTTTTTTGTGGGGGCCGAAAGTGTGAACCGCTTTTCATTGGTAAAGTCAATACGGGTGTGATACAGCGATGCAAGCCAGTTAACCGCTCCCAGCAAAACGATGGTTATAAGTAACCACAGTTTGCTTTTCCATATTTTACTAAAAATCACTTTCATTTTTCGCTTAGTTCTTTGCTTCACCCTCGCCTCCGGGAGAGGGAAAGGGTGATGCTTATTTTTTATGGAGATTTTTTACAGTTGCCAATAAGAAAATAAAAATTACACTCAGGAAATAAACCAGGTCACGGCTGTCTAAAACCCCGCGGCTGATGCTACGGTAATGAAAGTCGATACCCAGCATTTCAATGTAATAGTCGAACCCGCTTGCCAAAAAAGGAAGTTTGCTGAGTGCATTAAAACCAAAATACAGGATCAAACAGCTGAAAGCGCTGATCAAAAAAGCCACCACCGCATTATTGGTAAAGCCACTGCAACAAAGGCCAATAGCCGCAAACACAGCCGACAATAAAATCAGGCCGATATAACTTCCCAGGATTCCTCCGCTGTCGATACCTCCCTGGGCACTTAATATTTTAATGGTAACTACGTAGACGATTGTTGGCAGTATGGCCAGCAACAAAACAACCAGTATGGAAAAATATTTCCCCAGCACGATCTGCCAGGCAGACAAAGGCTTTGTTTTAAGGATTTCAAAAGTACCGGCCCTGAACTCATCAGACAGTGTACGCATGGTAATGGCCGGAACCAGGAACATCAGTATCCAGGGCGCCAGTTCAAAAAATTTATCCAGGGAAGCATACCCAAATTCAAAAATACTGCTATCCTGCAGCATGAACAGGAAAATGGCATTGATGAGTAAAAAAAGTACAATGGCGATATAGCCGGTAAGATTACTGAAAAACTGGTTTAGTTCTTTTTTAAAAATGCTTAGCATGAATTTGTAGAATTGCTGCAATTTACTATATATCAGGTTAATATATCCTAATACCTGAACACTCAATTTATACTGAAGCAGCATTTTTAACAGTGTCTTTGTCTTTTATTTAGAAAACTGTATTGCCCTTATTAAAAACGCTTTTATTCATTTGTCTATTCCTTTACTTCAATATGCCCGGAAAGGCAAAATTTGTTGATTACCAATACCAAGTGCATGGCCCCTGTTTGAAAAAACAGGGGTTTTTATTTATGGATTATAAAAGGCTTTGCATCTAAGCAAAAAATATAATCATGAAATGAGCCGTATATAATCATTCAAACCAAAAGAATGTTTAAGGCGAATTCCATGTGGCTAAAAATCAATAAAAATTTTCACATGAAAAAAACTATGCTGCTGCTGTTTGTGTGTACCGTTTCCACACACATGATAGCCCAAAAAACAAAAGCCGGAAAAGCTGAAACATCGTCGCAATCTGCATTAGCTGAGAATGATCTTGCACCACCACCTCCACCACCTCCTCCGCCGCCACCGCCGCCAGCACCTGAACCTCCGGTAGCGCCGCCTCCACCGCCGGCACCACCTTTACCTCCCTCTGAGTTTGAACAGGTAACATTCACGCCTCCTGTTATTGTGAATGATAAAGGATATACCCTATCGGTTCACTACTATAATGGTAAGAACCTGGTATACATGAAGAAGAACGGGGTCACCGAAAAGATATCGCTTGATAAGTGGAATGCCAACAGATCGTATTACGAGAATAAATATGGCGAATTGCCACCGCCTCCTCCACCGCCGCCTGCACCTAAATGAGCCCCGGCCCCACCGCCGCCGCCTGCACCACCTGCCGAAAACTAGATCAATAAAAAATGCCTCCTGGTTTCAGGAGGCATTTAATTATTTTAATACATTCTTTATACAGCAAAACTTTCACCGCAACCACAACTGCGACTGGCATTGGGATTGTTGAAATAAAAACCTTTGCCATTCAATCCATCACTGAACTCCAGTTCTGTATTCACCAGGTATAAAAAACTCTTCAGATCACAAACGATCTTGATTCCCTTATCTTCAAAAACCTGGTCCATTGGTTTTACCTCGTTATCAAAATCCATTTTATAACTTAACCCGCTGCATCCGCCACCAACAACACCCACTCTTAAAAAATAGGAGTCATCACCAGACAAACCGGCTTCTTCCATCAGCTTTACAACTTTGGCTTTTGCTTTATCGCTTATAAAAATAGAATTCTCTGTTGCAACTGCACTCATCTTTATTCAGTTTAGTGAACTACGCTTTCTTCAAACTTAATTGCTTCCATACCGTTCTTTACACGATAATCATTGATGGCCGATTTGATCGCATCTTCTGCCAGCACACTGCAATGTATCTTTACAGGAGGAAGATTCAATTCTTCCACAATGTCCATATTGTCGATCTTCAGTGCCTCATCAACGCTTTTTCCTTTAAGCCACTCAGTAGCCAGTGAAGAAGAAGCAATGGCAGAGCCACATCCGAAGGTTTTAAATTTGGCATCGGTTATCATACCGGCATCATCAACCTGTATCTGCAGACGCATTACGTCTCCACACTCAGGTGCGCCAACCAAACCGGTACCTACATTTTTTGCACTTTTATCCAGCGTACCCACATTCTTTGGATTCTGGTAGTGATCGATTACTTTTTCTGAATATGCCATGGTTATAAATTTGATAATTTGATAATTAGCTAATGTGCTAATTTTCTAAAAATTGTTACTATTTATATTTATTTTTAACTCTCAAAAAACATGAGCTTAGTTAGCACATCAGCGCATTGGCTAATCAGCTAATTAATGCGCTGCCCATTCAATTGTACTCAAATCAATTCCCTCTTTATACATTTCCCAAAGCGGGCTCATTTCCCTTAACTTCAATACCGTTTCGCTTATGGCTTTGATCGTATATTCTATTTCTTCTTCTGTAGTAAAACGGCTTAAGCCAAAGCGCAATGAGCTATGTGCCAGGTCATCCCCCAGGCCCAATGCTTTTAAAACATAGCTTGGTTCCAGGGAGGCAGATGTACAGGCCGATCCGCTGCTTAATGCAATATTTTTATTAAAGCCCATCAGCAAACCCTCACCCTCAACATGTTTAAAAGAGATATTGGCAACATGTGGCAAGCGATGTTCACGGCTGCCGTTCACGTAAGCTTCTTCCAGTTTTAATAATTCAGTCTCCAGGTGATCCCTCATCTTGCTGATGCGTTTTGTTTCTTCCTCCATCTCCAGCATACAAATTTCGCATGCCTTCCCAAAACCAACAATACCAGGAACATTCAGGGTTCCGCTACGCATACCACGTTCGTGGCCACCGCCATCCATTTGTGCTGTAACTTTAACCCTTGGGTTTTTACGGCGTACATATAAGGCTCCCACACCTTTAGGACCGTACATTTTATGAGCGGTAAAAGCCATCAGGTCAATACCATCCTTATTTACATCAACCGGTATCTTACCTACTGCCTGGGTACCATCAGTAAATAACAGAACACCATGTTTACGGGCAATAGCACTGATCTCTTTGATCGGCATCACCACACCAATTTCGTTATTGGCATACATGATGGCAATTAAAATAGTAGTTGGTTTAATGGCTGCTTCCAGCTCCTTAAGGTCTATCAAACCATCGGGCTGCACCTGCAGGTAAGTGACTTCGCCTCCGATCTTTTCAATATGCTTGCAGGTATCCAAAACAGCCTTGTGCTCGGTTGTGGCAGTTATGATATGGTTGCCCTTGCTGGCATACATTTCATACACACCTTTAATGCCCAGGTTATCACCTTCGGTAGCACCGGATGTGAAAATTATTTCCTTAGGATCGGCACCTATCAGTTTGGCAACCTGCTCACGGGCATAATCTACTGCTTCTTCAGCTTCCCAGCCAAAAGGATGGTTACGGCTGGCCGCATTACCAAAATGCTGCAGAAAATATGGGGTCATGGCTTCCAAAACCCTGGGATCCATGGGCGTAGTAGCATTATTATCGAGGTAAATAGGCAATTTCAACATAAAATCAATCTGTTTAGTTTCTGTTCTTTATAACGCAAATTTACTGCAAAAGGTTCTATTTTAGAGGTCCGGTAAGCAGTTTTACACTCATTTTACCGATTTCGTAAACTGCATCATAATATAAATAAGAAAAAATGCAAAAAATAGAACACATTGGCATTGCAGTAAAGGATCTTGCAATATCTGTTCCGTTATTCGAAAAGATGCTGAACAGCAGTTGCTACAAGACAGAGCAGGTTGAGACCGAAAAGGTAAATACTGCTTTTTTTAAAACCGGCGAAACCAAAATAGAACTGCTTGAAAGCACCGACCCCAACGGTGTTATCGCAAAATTCATTGACCGTAAGGGCGAAGGGCTGCACCATATCGCTTTTGATGTGGCAGATATTAGAGCTGAGATGAAACGCCTGCAGGACGAAGGTTTTATCTTGCTGAATGAAGAGCCAAAGGCGGGGGCTGATAATAAGCTGGTTTGCTTTCTGCATCCCAAAGGCACCCATGGCGTTTTGGTAGAACTATGCCAATCCATTTAAAAACGGATTGTACTTCTTCTCATCCCCGATAGTTGTAACGGGCCCATGCCCGCTGTAAACCACGGTTTCATCAGGCAATACAAAAAGTCTTTCACGGATGTTCTTTAGCAGGGTTTGATGATCGCCGCCGGGCAGGTCGGTACGGCCAATGCTCCTGTTAAACAATACATCGCCACTTATGATGAATTTTTGTCTGGCGCAGTAAAAACAAATATGCCCGGGAGAATGGCCGGGAGCTTCAATCACAGCAAGTTCATCTTCACCCAGTTTAATGGTATCACCGGCTTTCAGGTAAATATATTCGCCTGCATAATTAACAAAGGGCATATTATACATCAGGCCTGATGTGGGGGCATAATCCAGGAGAGGTTTTTCCTTTTCATGCAGCTGCAGGGTTAATCCCCAGCTTTCGGACACAAACTTATTTCCAAAAACATGGTCTAAATGGCAGTGGGTGTTAAGCAGCATCCGGGGCTTTAAACTGCTCTGTGTAATAAATGCCTTCAGCTCATCCTGTTCTTCGGGAAAATAGCACCCGGGATCAATGACCAGGCAGTCATTAAACTCATTGTACAGCAAATAGGTATTTTCCTGTATAGGACTGAAAACAAAGGATTTTACTTTTAACATTATAGCTTTGAAATTGTTTTTTAATGATTAACCCG